>CALWHO010000103.1 GCA_944380405.1 uncultured Lachnospiraceae bacterium | reverse complement strand
GTGTTGCATAATTAATCAGTATACCGAAACGACGGGAAAGTGAAAGCTTTTCTTCAACAGTATCGGAGCGGTGTATTTCGCCGTTATATTCCATATCGTTTCTGTCGTTCCATGTTTCCTTAATAAGATGGCGTCTGTTTGATGTGGCATATATAAGTATATTGTCAGGTCTTGTTTCAACGCCGCCTTCTATAACTGCCTTTAAGAATTTATATTCTATTTCGTCATCTTCAAATGAAAGGTCATCAATATATATTATAAATCTATAGTTTCTAACCTTAATTTTTGATATAACTTCTGACAAATCCCTAAACTGATATTTATAAATTTCAATCATTCTAAGACCGTCATCGTAGTATTCATTTAAAAGAGCCTTAACGCTTGATGACTTACCTGTACCGCTATCGCCATACAAAAGCACATTATTGGCACTTTTACCCTTTACAAAAGCTTCTGTGTTTTCCCTAAGCTGTTTCTTTTGTATTTCATATCCTATAAGGTCATCAAGTTTTATTTTATCGGCATTATTTATTGGGCAAAATTCAACGCCGTTTCCGTTATTTTTAATTCTAAATGCCCTGTTTATGGCAAACATGCCTACACCGTATTCTTTATAATAATTTGTTATAATATCAAATATATCGTTTTCGTCTTTTGCCTTTTCCATAAGAGAGCTTATTTCCTGTACCTTTTGGCTTACGGTTTTGTTATAAACTCTTTCTCTTTTAGGCACTGCCTTATAGTTTGTTATTGTTGTAAAAAGGTCTATATCAAGAGCCTCTTCAATAAGTGTAAAGTCATAATCAAAAATCTGTTTAAATACCTTAAAGTCGTTTTTTGCAAGGCTATTTACAGAGCCATCACCAGCGCCTACTCTTTCACATGTAAGGCTAAAAGAGTTTTCGTTTGTCATAAGTATATATGCAATATAGTTATGCCAAAGGTTTTTATCAAAGCCAAACTCTGTTGATAAATCAAGGAGTCTTTTTATCTGGACAAATATTCTGTGACGAAGCATAGCCCTTGTGTCTGAGCCGTGTCGCCAGTCCTTAAATATATCCGAAATACGCATAATTATTGAATCTTCGCCAAGATTGCCGTAAAGAATAAGATTCATAATTTCTCTATCCATTAAACCGCCGCCTTTCTGAAAAAATAATACATAATATTATTTTACCACAATAAATAAATAATGTGGAATGTTTTGGAAAAACATGTCAGTATATTACCCAACTAAAAAATTACAGCAGTAATTTATTTCACATTAGTAAAAAGAGGAGTTTTTAAGGCAAAACACCTTTAAACTCCCCTTTTTTTATTATTATATTTAACCTTCAAAAACTTCAATGAAATGAGTCTTTGTGGAAAAGATCCCCTATATTAGTTTGATGCGTTATCAAGGTTTGTATCGTTTTTCCAGAGCATCTGGTCTCTAAGTTTCTTACCTACAACTTCCATAGAATGGTTTGCAAGCATATCTCTTCTTGAGTTAAAGAAGCATCTGCCGTTCTGGTTTTCTGCAATCCATCTACCGGCAAATGTGCCGTCCTGAATGTCTTTAAGAACAGCCTTCATGTTTGCTTTTGTCTGTTCATATGGAAGAACCTTGCCGCCTGAGTAATATTCGCCAAATTCAGCAGTATCTGAAATTGAGTAGTTCATAGCAGCTATACCGCCTTTATTAATAAGGTCTACAATAAGCTTCATTTCGTGGATACATTCAAAATATGCGTTTTCTGGGTCATAGCCAGCTTCTACAAGTGTTTCATAGCCGCATCTCATAAGCTCTACAAGACCACCGCAAAGAACTGCCTGTTCGCCGAAAAGGTCTGTTTCTGTTTCGTCATGCATAGTTGTTTCAAGTATGCCGGCTCTTGCACCACCGATACCTGCAAGGTATGCTAAAGCTATGTCATAAGCCTTGCCTGTTGCATTTTGTTCAACAGCTATAAGACAAGGAACGCCTTTACCTACTACATACTGAGAACGAACTGTATGACCAGGGCCCTTTGGAGCTGCCATAAATACGTCTACATCTGCTGGTGGTACAATCTGTTTGTAACGGATATTGAAACCATGTGCAAATGCAAGTGCTTTGCCTTCTGAAAGGTTTGGAGCTATTTCGTTTTTATAAACTTCCGCCTGTCTTTCGTCATTTATAAGTATCATAATGATGTCTGCTGCCTTTGTAGCCTCTGCAACAGTCATTACTTTAAAACCATCTTCTTCTGCAACTGGCCATGATTTGCCGCCTCTTCTAAGACCTACAATAACATCACAGCCTGAATCTCTAAGGTTAAGGGCATGAGCATGACCCTGGCTGCCATAACCGATAATTGCTATTTTCTTTCCGTTTAATTTGTTTAAATCACAATCTGCTTCATAGTATAATTTCGCCATTTTTCATTTCTCCTTTTTCTTCTTTAAATTTTTTGTAATGGGCATTTTTATATTTAATAAATTAAAATGTCTATTTATATTTAACAGGCTTTAAGGTCTGCCTGTTTAATATCATAAAGTCTGTAAAGCTGACGGAGTATCTGTTCTTTTTTGGAAATTTCGCCAACTGCTGTTATACCTATTTTAGCTACGTCAAATTTATCTACGTTATACATAAATGATTTTATTTCAAAGCCTCTTTTATGAAGCTCTGCTGTTATTCTAAGTATTAAGTCCTCGGCATTATTTGCAGTTAATATAATATTAATAGTTTCCATAACCAAATCCTCCTTATTTTATAATATCTTCTATTGCACCTCCTGGCGGTATCATTGGAAGTGCCATTTCTTCGTCTGATATAATACAGTCTATAACCGCCGGTTTATTTGTTTTTAAAACTTCACTATATGCATTTATAAGTTCTTCCATATTTTCTGCTCTGTATCCTTCAGCACCCATTGCCTTAGCAATTTTTGCAAAATCTGTTTTTCTTTCAAGCTCTGTAGAAAATCTTGTGCCTTGCCAGAATGAATCCTGAAGCTGTCTTATCATTCCAAGTCCACTGTTATTTAAAACAACTACTGTTACTGGTATGTTATATCTTACGGCTGTTGCAACTTCGTTAAAGTTCATTGAAAAGCTGCCGTCACCTGTAAATAATACTGACCTGCCATTTACTGCTAATGCTGCGCCTATGGCAGCGCCCATACCGTAGCCCATTGTGCCAAAGCCCCCTGATGTAAGGTATGTGTTTGGCTTTTTAAAGTCGTAATACTTTGATACCCACATCTGATGCTGACCTACATCTGTTGCAACTGGTGTATCTGGTGATGTCATTTCGTTTATTTTTGTTATTATTTTTAATGGGCTAAATGGGTCGTTGTCTTTTTCGGCATATTCTTTTTTAATATCCTCAATTTCTTTTTGCCAAGACTCTCTTTTATTTTCTTTAGCCTTTTCTGTCATAAGCTCAAGGGCTTTTTTAACATCACCTGTTATTTCTATATCGGCTTTTACAACCTTGCCGTGTTCTGCTTCGTCAATATCTATGTGTATTATTTTTGCGTTTGGAGCAAATTTTTCTTTTCTGCCTGTACCTCTGTCTGAAAATCTTGCACCTGCTGCAATTATAAGGTCTGATACTGCCATTGCCTTTGATGCTGACATTCTGCCGTAAAGCCCTGCCATACCAAGGTATCTTTCTTCTTTTGCACTTATAGCTGAAAGACCCATCATTGAAAATGTTATATATGCTCCTGTCTTTTCTGCTAAAGTTTTTATTATTTCGCCGCAGTTTCTTTTAGCAGCACCACCGCCACAGTATATAATTGGCTTTTGACTTTTGTTTATAAGTTCTACTGCCCTTTCAATATCTTCAATTTCTATTTCCTCATTATACTCTTCAATGTATTTTTCCTGTGATGGTTCAAATTCCCATTTATCATTTTGTACATCTGAAGGTATATCTATTAAAACTGGACCAGGTCTGCCGCTTCTTGCTATTTCAAAGGCACTTTTAAGTGTTTCTGCAAGCTTGCTTATATCTTTTACAAAAAAGCTGTGCTTTGTAGCTGCCAATGTAAGGCTTGCTGTATCTACTTCCTGAAATGAGTCGGTGCCGATATTTTTCTTTGGCACGCTTCCTGTTATTGCCACAACAGGTATTGAGTCTGCAAATGCCGTTGCAAGACCTGTTATTATGTTTGTAACTCCAGGGCCTGATGTGGCAATTACCACCCCTACGCCTTTACCTGCTCTTGAGTAGCCGTCGGCAGCGTGAGAAGCACCTTGCTCATGGGAAGTAAGTATGTGTCTTATGTCTTTTTTGTTTAAAGCAAGGCTATTGTAAATAGGAAGTACGTTGCCGCCTGGATAGCCAAAGACCACTTTAACACCCTCCTGAGCCAATATTTCAATTACTATTTCACTGCCTGTCAACAGCATCTCATTCACCACCATTTCTTAAAATTCAAATAAAAAAAGCTGTACAGTTATCCACTGTACAGCTTGATATTATCCATAAATCTATATAAAAAAATATATATCTATGCCACGTCAAACATGCTTTTCAGCGAACAACTTTTTTGGGTATCACAAAGGACCTTATTCACTAGAATAAGGCTGACGAGGCTGACGAGATTATTTAATTTTGAATTAATCATATTAAACATATTGTTTGCCTCCTTCGCTGAAAATTAGTATCGTTTTATTGCTGTTATTTTATGCCTACATTGTATTAAAGTCAATACAAAATTGTATAATTATTTATATTTTGGAATATTGTTCAAAAATAAAAACAATATAACAGTGAATTTTAGGTAATGTTTTACAACAAAATACAAATGATTGTATACCGAATACATTTTTTAAAAACTATGTCACTGCATTTAAAAACTTAATTTTGTGGTATAATTAAACTAATATATTTATTGAAAAGGAGGTAAAAAAATGTATAATGCAGCCGTAATTACAGTAAGCGACAAAGGTTCTTTAGGTCAAAGAGAAGACCTTTCGGGAAAAGAAATTATAAAAATACTTGAAGAAGCAAAAATATACACTATTTCAGAATATATAATCATACCTGACGAAAGAGATATTATATCAAAAAACTTAAAAGAAATTGCCGATGAAAAAAAAGCTGACATAATATTTACAACAGGAGGCACAGGTTTTTCAAAAAGAGACGTAACACCTGAGGCAACAAAAGACATTTTAGAAAAAGAAACACCTGGCATTTCAGAAGCCATAAGAACCTATTCAATGACAATTACACCAAGGGCAATGCTTTCAAGAGCCATATCTGGCATAAGGAAAGACACACTTATTATAAACCTGCCAGGCAGTCCAAAAGCCGTAAGAGAAAGCCTTGAATATATACTTCCATCCCTCAGCCATGGTCTTAATATACTTTTAGGCAGAGAAGCTGAATGTGGGCAAAAATAAAACTAATTCGTCAAAGGCTCATTTCATTCAAGCCTTTGACGAAAAGACTACAGTATAAAGCACATGGTCAGCACTTTTCTTCGAAAAGTCAGCTTCGCTTACCCGCATATCTTTGCTGGTGCCAAGTTCCATCGGAAAAACCTATGAAAAAAGGGAAACTCTTCGTTTCCCTTTACTCTTCAGCATTATCTATAATTAAAAAAATTAGATTTATTTAAAATTTAAATCTGCTAATGATATATCTGCTGTGTTTTTATTTTTTAAAATATACTGTTAAAAATCCTATGGAACTTATAAAAAGACATGCAGCACCTATTAAAAACAGTACCTTTGGAATGGAATTTTTAGAAAGTACTGCTGCAACAGCAAAGCATATAGCCGTAAACATATTTGCTAAGCTACATAACATATAAGTTTTATTGCCTTTCCCTGCCATGGACTTCATCCTCTTATATTATCTCTATTTCATCGCCTTTTTTAACAGTTCCGCCCTTTATCACCCTTGTAAATATACCTTCAAGGGGCATAATGCATTTTCCTGTCTTTTGCTTTATTTCGCAGTCTGTGTGGCATTCCTTGCCTATTTTTGAAACCTCCTGAATAGTTTCACCAATTTTAAGTCTTGTGCCTATAGGAAGGCTTTTTAGAATAATGCCCTCTGTTGTTATGTTTTCTGCAAATATTCCTGGCACAAGAAAGTCAAAGCCTTCTTTTCGCATTTTATCAACACTTTCTTCTGCCAAAAGACTAATCTGCTTTATATCATCAAGACCAAAATGAGAATCGCCTTCTATGCCCTTTCCTTCCACAAAAACTGCACTTTCAACAGGCGTTTTAACTGTGCCTCTTTTTTCACTTATATTTATTGAAATTACTTTTGCCATTATTTATCCTCCAAATCAAAAGCAGAATTAACAAAAAGACCTGTTTTTCCGCCATCTTTAAGAGCAAGACCAATATCGCCTATAACCATAGACCTATCCACAGCCTTGCACATATCATATATTGTAAGAGCAGCCACAGAAACAGCCGTAAGAGATTCCATTTCTATGCCAGTCTTGCCTGTTGTTTTTGCTTCTGCCGTAATATGAACGGCATTTTTTTCATAATCCAGCTGAAAATCCATTTCAACAGAAGAGATAAAAATATTATGGCACATAGGAATAATGTCGCTTGTTTTTTTAGCAGCCATAATACCTGCTATCTGTGCCGTATAAAGGACATCGCCTTTTTTGCTTTCGCCATTTTTAATAATATCAAGTGTTTCCTTTGCCATATAAACAGAACCCTTTGCTATGGCTCTTCTTTTTGTATCTTTTTTGTCCCCAACATCTACCATGCGAGGTCTGCCCTTTTTATCTATATGCGTTAAATTATCCATATTTTATCCACCGATTTTATTCATATCCCTATTTTGTATCCACTGATTTTGATTTTTGTTGTTTATAAAATGCTGCTCTTCTTTTTTGGCTATTATTTCTCTATAAAATTTATCCATTTCTTCTTCAGAATTAATATACGGCTTTATGTCATATTCATTTTGAGAAAAAAGGCATGTCTTAACCTTCCCATCACTTGTAAGGCGAATTTTATTACAGCCTGTGCAAAACTTATGACTTAAAGGCGTTATAAAGCCAATAGCTGCCCTATCTTTTCTTAGTGGATAAACAGTTGCCACACCATCATTAAACGGTTCTCCAGATGATATTTTTTCTGCCTTTTTAAGTAGTTCCTCACAGGAAACATATTCCTCATCAAAATGAACAGCACCATAGCCCACAGGCATTTTTTCTATAAACCTTACCTGCATATTATATTTCATAGCCAAAAGTACAAAGTCATCAAATTCATTTTCATTAAAATTTTTAATTAAAACAGAATTTATTTTTACAGGAAAATACTCCGAAGCCTTGTCTATTGCCAAAAGTGCGTCTTTTAAACTGCCGCCTCTTGTTATATAAAAATATTTCTCGCTGTCCAAAGTATCAAGGCTTATATTTATCCTGTCAAGACCGGCATTTTTAAGCTTCTTAGCCATATCCGGCAGAAGAATACCGTTTGTAGTTATGGCAATATCCTCTATTTTATCAAAGCTTCGTACCATAGACACAAAATCAACAATACCACGTCTTGTAAGAGGCTCACCGCCTGTTATACGCACCTTTTTTATGCCATTTTTAACAGCAGCCTTTAAAAATAAATAAATTTCCTCATATCTAAGTATATGGGCATGATTTAAAAGACTTATTCCATTTTCAGGCATGCAGTATCTGCATCTTAAATTGCACTTATCGGTTATTGAAATACGCAGATAATCAATATTTCTGCCATAGCAGTCTTTCATATAATCACACCCTTTCACTTAAAACATTACACAGCATATTATAAATTCTATTTAAAAAAAACACAACAAAACCCCTGAAATATTTAATGTCAGGGGTTTTTATTCATTATTTTCATTTCTGCCAAAAATCACAAACAAATATGGAGCTAAAGAGCTTACAAAAGCACTTATGTACATATTTTCAGTTATATCAAAAATACATTTCGAAATTATGTTTGTCCACTGAAAAGCCATTGATATGTATATTGAAAATGTAGTTCCAAAGGGCTGTGGAATATTAAATATAAACTCCAATATGTTTATAAATTCCATAAAACAAATTATTACTGAAGCAGAATAAAATATTTCTTTTTTTGTCATTCCCTTTAAAAATATTTTTCCACCGACTATAAGAACTACTGCAAATATAGCCAAATAAACAGAGTAAGAAACTAACTTACTTACATAATCTAAATTTTTATATATAATATTTGTAAATATAAATAACGATGCATAAAAAGAAACTACTCCTGCCAAAAGACAGTATACAGGAACTTTCCAAAGGGTATTTTTTTCAAAATTCATAAACACACCCCTTAATTTTTTTCAATTTTCAGATTTTCTTTTATACCAAAACCACCCTAAATATGTCACTACTACTGACATAAATATATGTAAAGCAGTATTTTCTGCCGTAAAATTATATGTATTTGAAACCTCACCAAACTCCAATAAATAACGGCATGCCATACCCAAAAACGCATATATCAAAGTAAGTAAAATTACTTTTGAGCTTTTTGACTTTTCTTTAAAAGCATAATTAAACATAACGCCTGTGTAAAAAAAGCCCTCAAAGCAAACTAACATTTCTATTATATCCATGCCCAAACCAAAATGCTTTATAAAATTATAAAAAGGAAATCCAAAGCAGTTCATAAATATTCCAAAAACACTTGTAAACAAAAATATAAGCCTTTTATTGTTATATAATCGGTCCTTTAAGCTATTCATAATATCACCTCATATTAATGATAGCACAAATAATAATTAAAAAACAATCTTTAAGAAATTATTAAACTTTATAAAAATATGGGCCACACTCTTCTTCATGGGTATGAACGTATGTCCATTTCTCAGTTGGACTAAAAATATATAAATCTGCCTTTTCCAAAGATGAGTCTATATCAAAATCCTCAGCCTTTAAAAGACTGCCATTTTTTATTAAATATGCCTCATCAGAAAATTGATAGAAAATATATATGTTTTCTTTTCTGGCAGCATCAAAAGCTTCCCTTGCTTCATTACCTTTTAAGGCATCAACCTCATTAAAACTAAATATATGCCATCTAAAGCTATTATAAAATATTTCTTTTTTCTTTTCCTTTGAAACAGAAGAAGCAAACATTTTACTCCACATAGAAGAAATACTGCGTTTATTGCCTGCTATAAGCTCTACGCCCCTTTCAGACAACTCTTTAACATGGTTTTCATATTCCTTATTAACAATATAACAGTCTATTTCTGTTGCTTTTTCCCAAATTTCTTCCAGTAATTTTTCATACTTAATTCTGGTGCTTTCATCTTCAATATTTTCTATAAATTTTTCAATTTCATAATAGGCATCCCAATTTATCACTTTACGTGCTAAACTTTTCATAACAAAAACACCTCCGAAAAATTTATATACAAAAAAACGACTTGTAAATACAAGCCGTTTAATATTAACAATTGCGGAGGCTGGATTTGAACCAACGACCTTCGGGTTATGAGCCCGACGAGCTACCGGACTGCTCTACTCCGCGCCAACAATACTAAAAAGCCGATGAACGGACTCGAACCGTTAACCTGCTGATTACAAGTCAGCTGCTCTGCCAATTGAGCCACATCGGCGAAAAATTAAGCACTCTATATTTTTCTGTGCCTTCAAAACCGAATAAAGAGATTATAGCAGTTTATTACCGCTTTGTCAATTACTTTCAATTCCATTTTTTTCTTAGGTCAAGCCCTCGACCTATTAGTACAAGTCAGCTGAACACATTACTGTGCTTACACCTCTTGCCTATCAACCTTGTCGTCTTCAAGGGGTC
>CALWHO010000102.1 GCA_944380405.1 uncultured Lachnospiraceae bacterium | reverse complement strand
CACATCATCGGTATGGAATAATATGCCATTTTCCTTTGCAACAGCACCTATTTCTTTTATAGGCTCTATTGTACCAATTTCATTATTGGCTGTCATAATTGTAATAAGTATTGTTTCTTTGCGAATGGCTTTTTTCAAATCATCAATGCTTATCATTCCTTTATTATCAACAGGAAGATATGTTACTTCAAAGCCATTTTTTTCAAGATACTCACAAGTTTGAAGCACTTCATGATGCTCTATAGCTGATGTTATAATGTGATTACCCTTATTTCTATTGGCAAATGCAACGCCTCGTATTGCCCAGTTATCGCTTTCACTGCCGCCTGATGTAAAGAATATTTCATCAGTGCTGGCATTTATTCTTTCTGCAATTATTTTTCTTGCGTTATCTATTGCCTTTTTGCTGTTTCTGCCTAATGTATATATGCTTGATGGGTTGCCAAACTCTTCTGTAAAGTATGGAAGCATAGCCTCCAGAACTTCTTTTCTTACAGGAGTTGTGGCAGCATTATCGAAATAAATACTATTTGCCATATTAAATCAACCTTTCATTAATTAATTATGAAAAAAGCTTTGTTGAAAGATATCTTTCGCCTGTGTCTGGCATAATTGCCACAATAATTTTGCCTTCGTTTTCTTCAAGTTTTGCCAATTCTATTGCTGCCCATACAGATGCTCCAGAAGAAATACCGGAAAGTATGCCTTCTTTTGAAGCAAGCATTCTGCCTGTTTCAAGGGCATTTTCGTTACTTACTTTAATTACTTCATCATATATGTTTGTATCAAGTACATCAGGAATAAATCCTGCGCCTATACCCTGTATCATATGAGGTGCTGGTGAACCACCGGAAAGAACCGGAGAGCTTTCTGGCTCAACGGCATACACCTTAATATTTTTGTTCTTCTCTTTAAGATATGTGCCTGTGCCAGTTATAGTTCCTCCTGTACCTACACCAGCAACAAATATATCAACATTTCCATCTGTGTCTTCCCAGATTTCAGGGCCTGTTGTTAAGTAATGTGCATTTGGGTTTGACTTATTTTCAAACTGAGAAGGTATAAAGCTGTTTTTGTATTCCTTTGCTAATTCCTCAGCTTTTTCAATAGCACCCTTCATGCCTTTTTTTCCTTCTGTAAGTACAATTTCAGCACCATATGCCTCTAAAAGGCGTCTTCTTTCAATACTCATTGTTTCAGGCATTGTAAGTATAACTCTGTAGCCCTTTGATGCTGCTGTGCAAGAAAGACCAATGCCTGTGTTTCCGCTTGTAGGCTCTATAATAACTGTGTCTTTGTTTATAAGACCCTTATTTTCAGCATCTTCTATCATAGCCTTTGCTATTCTGTCTTTAATGCTGCCGCCTGGATTAAAGCTTTCTGCTTTTACAATTACCCTTGCTTTAAGAGAAAGTTCTTTTTCTAAATTTGTAAGTTCTATAAGAGGGGTATTACCCGTTAATTCCATTATATTAGAATAAATTTTCATTTTGCTGCCTCCTTAAAAGCTTCTTCTATATCAAATAAAATATCGTCTATGTTTTCTGTTCCTATTGAAAATCTTATTGTGTTTGGCTTAATGCCACTTCTTTCAAGCTCATCATCTGTCATCTGAGAATGAGTAGTTGTTGCAGGATGAATTACAAGTGATTTAAGGTCTGCAACATTTGCAAGAAGTGAAAATACTTCAAGGCTATCTATAAATTTACAAGCAGTTTCTTTGCTGCCCTTAATTTCAAATGTAAATATTGAGCCTGCACCCTTTGGGAAATATTTTTTGTAAATTTCGTTATATTTATTCCCTTTTGCAGCAGGGTGATTAACTTTTTCAACCATTGGGTGATTTTCAAGGTATTCCACAACTTTAAGGGCGTTTTCTACATGTCTTTCAACTCTTAATGAAAGTGTTTCAAGACCCTGTAAAAGAAGGAATGAATTAAAAGGTGAAATAGCTGCACCCATATCTCTTAAAAATACTGCTCGTACCTTTGTTACAAAAGCTGCCTTTCCACAAGCCTTTGCAAAGCTTATGCCGTGATATGATGGGTCAGGGTCAACCATTGATTTAAACTTGCCTGATTTTTCCCAATCAAAGTTTCCTCCCTCAACAATTACACCACCTAAAGATGTTCCGTGACCGCCTATAAACTTTGTTGCAGAATGAACTACAATGTCTGCACCATGTTCAATAGGTCTTAAAAGGAAAGGTGTTGCAAATGTGTTATCTACAACAAGCGGTATGTTATGTTTGTGTGTCTTTTCAGCAATAAGCTCAATGTCTGCCACGTTAGAATTTGGATTACCAAGTGTTTCTATATAAACTGCCTTTGTGTTTTCTTTTATTGCATCTTCTACTTCTTTTATATTGTCTATGTCTACAAAAGTAGTTGTAATGCCAAACAAAGGAAGTGTGTTAGCTAAAAGATTATATGTACCGCCATAAACGTCTTTTGATGCTACAATATGGTCACCTGATTGAGCAAGACACTGCAAAGTATATGTAATTGCAGCAGCACCGCTTGCAACTGCAACGGCAGCTGAGCCATTTTCAAGACGAGCCATTCTTTCTTCGAAAACGCTTTGAGTAGGATTTGTAAGTCTGCTGTATATGTTTCCGCCTTCTGAAAGGTTAAATCTGTTTTCTGCCTGCTTACAGCTATCAAAAACATAAGATGCTGTCTGATAAATAGGTACAGCTCTTGAAGATACTGCACTGTCTGGTTCTTCCTGACCTGCATGAAGCTGTATTGTCTCAAATTTATAATTTCTGTCTTTTGTCATTTTAATGTCCTCCTATGTTTTTATAGTATTCCTATCTCTTTTATATGATTTAATTATACATAATTTTTTCCTTTTGTCAACAAAAAAATAAAACCACTATTGTGGTTTTATTTTTAAATATTATATGTAGTATTACACTCTATTTTTATTTTGTTTTCGGCTAAATCTTCCAAGGTATAGCTATCTACATATTCGTTT
>CALWHO010000101.1 GCA_944380405.1 uncultured Lachnospiraceae bacterium | reverse complement strand
GGCGTATGCTATAGGAAGAAGTATAACAGCTAATGACGTACTTTCAAATATCATAGGCACAAAACATATTACAAACATTTCAACTATGGCAAATTTAGCCGTAAATGCAAGAGCGTTTCGCTGGTTTTCCAAATATCTTTCGTCAGCTTTGTCGCCTTTTATTCTGCTTAATATAAAATTAGCAAAAAATGCAAAGAAACATACATATACTAAATCAAAAACATCTCCGCTTGAAAAATATCTTAAACCAAAAAATCCAATAAAACCACAAAATCCCATAAAAAATCTCTTTTTAATCATATTGACTCCTCCTTTTGCGATATATTTATCTCTAATAGTGATGTTTTTATCTCTTTATATGACAAATATATCACTTATATATGTTTTCGTCAATACTTATAACAAAAAAAAGACCGCTATTTTTAATAAAATAAAAATAGCAGTCTTTTTGTAATATCAGTCAATAAACTTTACAGCAGTGCCATAAGCAAATATTTCAGATGCTCCCTGCATAACAGAGCTTGTGGCATATCTGACACAAACAATGCCGTCAGCACCAATCTTTAACGCCTGCTCTTTCATTCTTTCTTCGGCTTTTTCTCTTGCCTCTTCAATCATGTCAGTATAGCTGTGTATTTCACCGCCTACAAGAGTTTTAAAAGAAGCACCTATGTCTGCCCCTATATTTTTGGAATGAACAATACAGCCCTTTACAATACCTAATACTTCATATTTTTTTCCAGGAATGTTTTCAGTTGTTGTAATAATCATTTATGTCCGCCTCCTTTAAAAATAGCAATAAAGGTCTGCCTAAATATAGACAGACCCTTAAAATTAAATAATATTATTCTGCTGTTTCTTCTGTTGCAGCTTCTTTAGCTGTTTCTTCTGCCTGCTTTTTGCTAAGGCTGATTTTCTTGTTTTCTGCAGATACTTCAAGAACTTTAACCTTGATAACATCGCCAATTGTAAGCTTGTCTTCTGGTTTTTCAATATGTTCTTCAGCAATCTGAGAAATGTGAACAAGACCATCTACACCTGGTTCAAGTTCAACGAAAGCACCAAAAGGAACCATGCGGACTACTTTACCTTCAACTACTGAACCAACAGCATATTTTTCTGCTGCTGAAAGCCAAGGGTTAGGGGTAACATCCTTAAGAGAAAGTGAAATTTTGTTCTTTTCTTTGTCTGCATCAAGAACAACAACCTCAACTGTGTCGCCTTCTTTTAAGAATTCTCTTGGATTTGTAATTCTTCCCCAGCTCATTTCAGAAATGTGAATAAGACCGTCTACACCGCCAAGATTTACAAATGCGCCAAAGTCTGTAATTCTGCTTACAGTACCTGTTACTTTCTTGCCTGCTTCAAGAGTAGCGAAAATAGCATCTCTCTTTGCAGCAGCTTCTTTTTCAATAAGAGCTTTACGTCCGCCGATAATACGACGTTTGCTTCTGTCAAGCTCAATGATGTTGAATTCAAGTGTCTGTCCTTTAAATACGCTAAGGTCATCAACAAATTTATTAGAAACCTGTGATGAAGGTATAAATACTCTTACACCATTAACAACAGCAATAATACCGCCTTTAACAACATCTGTTACTTTACCTTCAACAGTTGTCTTTTCGTCAAAAGCTTTCTGAACGTCGTCCATGCCTTTCATAGATTCAATACGTTTTCTGGAAAGGAGAACGTTTCCGTCACCATCGTTTACACGAACAACAAATACTTCAATTTCATCGCCTGGCTGAAGTTCTTTGCTTGGTACTGATGTAGCATCGCTGCTGTATTCATCTTTAGGAATAATACCGTCTGACTTATATCCAAGGTTAACTGAAACCTCTTCATTTGCAGATACATTAATAACAGTTCCTTTAACAATGTCGCCTGTATGTAAAGATACAAAAGATTCGTCGAGCATTTGCTGGAATGAAAGTTCTTCCCCTTCCTGTATATTGTTTAATTTTTCGTTTTGGATTTCGCTCATATTACCAATAACCTCCTTTATTATAGCCGGTGGGGTAGATGCACCAGCAGTTACACCAATTTTATCATTTTTACCGAAATTATTCAACACTAAATCCGAAAATGTTTCAATATTATAAGATTTAGGACAATTTTTTTTGCATATCTCATACAATTTTTGGGTATTAGAGCTTTTTTTGTCGCCTATTACAATCATTTTGTCCATTTTTTGTGATAATTCAACAGCCTCTTTCTGTCTTTCCTCAGTTGCAGAACAAATTGTATAAAATATTTTAAGCTTAGGCGTTCTTTCTTTAATAATAGAAGTAATTTCGTTAAATCTGTTTTTTCTAAATGTAGTCTGAACAACAAGTGAATACTCTGTTTCAGTGTCGAAACTTTCTTCTCTTGCCATGTCTTCGCTTTCTATTATAATAGCACTGTAATCGCACCAGCCGTTTATACCAATTATTTCAGGATGACTGCTGTCACCAATAATAATTATTTTTCGTCCAGCCGCATATTCTTTGCTTACAATGTCGTGTATTTTTTTAACAAAAGGGCATGTGCCGTCTATTATTTTAAGATTTTTATCTTTAACCATGTCATATACATTTTTGCCTACACCATGGCTTCTTAAAACAACAGTACCCTCATCTATTCCATCAAGACTGTCTATGGAATAAACACCCTTCTGCTCTAAATCCTTTGTTACTTCCTTGTTGTGAATTATTGGACCGTATGTATATATTTTTCCTGTGCCTACTGCATTATAAACTGCCTCTATGGCTCTGTTTACACCGAAACAAAATCCGGCAGACTTAGCAACATGAATTTCCATAAAAAATTACCTCAAATCTGTTTTTTCTTTAATTATTTCTTTTATTTTGCTGCAAACCTCATCAATAGTAAGACTTGTAGTGTCTATTTCAACAGCATCATCAGCCTTCATAAGAGGGTTAAACTTTCTGTGCATGTCGTTGTAGTCACGTTCTTCTATCTGCTTTTTAACGCTTTCAAAATCATATTCAGCACCTATGTCTTCAAGCTCTCCGCATCTTCTTTTGGCTCTTTCCTCAACTCCAGCATTAAGATATATCTTAACCTGAGCATCAGGAAGTACATTTGTGCCTATGTCTCTTCCATCCATAATAACACTTGCACCTTCTGAAAGCTTTCGCTGAAGCTGAACCATTTTTTCACGTACCTTTTCAATAGCACCTACATCAGAAGCACCTTTTCCAACTTCCTGAGTACGTATTTTTTCTGTTATGTCTTCTCCGTCAATAAATATTTTCTGTATGCCTTTTTCAAGTACAATATCAAGATTTATTTCAGGCAGATATTTTATTACTTCCTCTTCTTTTTCTGTGTCAGCACCTTTTCTAATGCAGTATAAAGCCACAGAACGATACATTGCCCCTGTGTCAATGTAAATAAGGTTTAAATCTTTTGCTATTATTTTAGCCACAGTGCTTTTGCCGCTGCCAGCTGGGCCGTCTATGGCAACTGCTATATTTCCCATCATAAATATTACCCCTTATCTTTTAAGGTCAGGTCTTAATCTTACTGCCTCACCTAAATATATGTGCTTTGCATCTTTCTGCTTTAAATCGCTTTCAACCATAACTGAAACCCTTATGCACTTTTCAAGGCTGCCCCTTACATACATTTCCTGTACACACATTAAAGAAGCCTGTGTAATGCCAATTTCTCTTGCTGCAACAGCGGGATAAACAGCGTCTAAATCCCTTGTTGCAGTAAATGTTATTGAAATAATGTCCTCTTTATTAATATTATTTGCATCTATAATTTCATTAAGCATCTGTCTTGTAGCTTCAAGCATTTCGTGCTTTTCATTATTTTTTACAGTTATTGCCCCTCTTATACAAGCTGACATATAATCACTCCTCATTTAAAATATAACTTCCTGCTGCAAACCCTGTTGAAAATGCAATCTGTAAATTAAATCCGCCAGTGTATGCGTCACAGTCGAGAACCTCTCCAGCAAAGTGAAGATTTTTTATAAACTTGCTTTCCATAGTAGTTGGGTTTATTTCGTCTACCTCAATACCACCACTTGTTACAACAGCTTCGTTGTACCCTGTTGTGCCTGTTATTGAAAGAGGCAAAGCCTTTATAACAGATACAAGGCGTTTTCTCTCTTCTTTTGTAATGTCGTGAACTTTTTTGTATGGGTCTATTTCAGAAAGCCTTATTATTATAGGTATAAGTTTTTGTGGTAAAAGATCGCCTAAAGCATTTGAAAAATCTTTATTTATGTATTTTTCAAAATCTCTTAATATTCTGTTGTCCAATGTTTTAATATCAAGAGCAGGCTTTAAATCTATGTAAAGCTTAATGCCCTGGTCAAACTTACCCAAAAGATGCCTGCTGGAACTAAGTATTACAGGACCTGAAACACCATAGTGAGTAAAAAGCATTTCACCAAAATCTTTGTAAAGCTCTTTGCCTTTGTTGTTTTTCATAGAAATAGCAATATTTTTAAGACTAAGACCCATAACTTCTGTTGGCCATTTTTCCTCTGTCCTTAAAGGTACAAGAGAAGGATGAAGCTTTGTAACTGTGTGACCGCAGTCTTTTGCAAACCTGTATCCGTCACCAGTTGAACCAGTGCCAGGATATGAAAGACCGCCTGTGCATACTATTACACCATCACCAAATACATCGCCTTTTTGAGTCTTTACCCCTATTGCTTTGCCGTCTTTAACTATTATTTCTTTAACATGTGTTTCTAAATGAAGCTTAACTTTGTTTTTTCTTATATATCTTTCTAAAGCTGAAACAACGTCCATTGACTTATCGCTTACAGGAAAAACTCTGTTGCCTCTTTCAACCTTTGTTTCAAGACCAAGTTTATTGAAAAACTCAACTGTTGCGAAACTATCGAAACCATAAAAGGCACTGTATAAAAAATATGGATTTCCAGGTGTATTTGAAATAAGGCTGTCAACATCACTGTAGTTTGTCAAGTTGCATCTGCCTTTGCCTGTAATTAATATTTTTTTGCCTATTCTGTTGTTTTTTTCATATAAATGGACTTCATGACCTCTTTCAGCAGCCTTTCCTGCAGCCATAAGCCCAGCTGCTCCTGCCCCTACAACTATTACTTTGCCCATAAAAAGCACTCCTTAAAATATTCCGTTTTTCAAATGAGAAAAATCATTTAAAACTCTCAAAAGATTATAATTTTTGTGTATTTCTATAAGGCTTATGGAAGTATTGTCTATCCATGTTTTGTTAAACCATTCTCCTTCTATTCCAAGAAGAGCTTTTATTATGATTCTTACAATACCGCCATGGGATACAACGGCAATGCTTTTGCCGTTTTTTCCCTCAAGTATTTTGTTTATGCCTTCCATAACTCTTTTTTCAACATTGGCAAAAGAACCATCTCCAGGGAAAGGCATGTTTTCAGGGTCTGCCATAAACTTTGTAAATTCTTCGCCATACTCAGCTGTAAGCTCTTTTGAATCCTTGCCTTCCCAATATCCAAAGTTAATTTCTTTGAAATTATCCATTTTCACAATTTCAAGACCCATTTTTTCAGCAGCCGGTCTTGCTGTTTCGTATGCTCTTTTTAAAGGAGATGAATAAATTTCGTCTATCTGAAAATTTTTAAATCTCTCACCTAAAAGCTCAGCCTGTTTTATACCTTCTTCAGAAAGCTCAATGTCTGTCCAACCCTGCCATCTGTGTTCTTTGTTCCAAGCTGTTTCTCCGTGTCTTATTAAATAAAGTTTTATCATATTTTTAATACCTCGCAAAATTTATTAAATAACGGCAATAAGCACTGCCTTTTTAAGCAGTGCTTAAACTGTCAAAACCCTCTTTTTTATTTATATACAGCGGAAGGGTTTGGGAAACAATTGGTCAGTAAGTTTGCTAAAGCAAACTC
>CALWHO010000100.1 GCA_944380405.1 uncultured Lachnospiraceae bacterium | reverse complement strand
ATATGCCCTTGGCATAAATCAGGTTGGTTTAAGCAACGCAAAGCTTTTATGCAAAAACATGGACTATTCCATTGAAAATATTAAAAATGCTGCACAGGAAGACCTTGAGGCTATTGAAGGCTTTGGATCAGTAATTGCCCACAGCATATACAGCTATTTTGCAAACAGCGAAAATATAACGCTTTTGGATAAGGCTTTACAGGTTATAAAATTTAATGCTGAAACCATAAGCACAGCCCAAAAAACAATGGAAGGCCTTACATTTGTCATAACAGGCGATGTTGAGCATTTTAAAAACAGAAAAGAGCTTCAGGCAAAAATCGAGGAAATGGGCGGAAAGGTTACAGGCAGTGTAACATCAAAAACCAGCTTCCTTATTAACAATGATGTATTTTCAACATCTTCAAAAAATAAAAAAGCCAAAGAGCTTGGCGTGCCTATTATAACTGAAAACCAGTTTATAGAAAAATATATGAGCTAAAAATAAAAAAGTTATGTCTACTAAAAAGGCATAACTTTTTTATTTATTGATAGTTTTTTCTTAAAAGCTCTTTTAATGAGCGTGCATTTTCCGTTAATACTTTTAGTTCAGCATGAGTACAGTCAGATATAATGCTAAGCATTTCATTTTCATAGGGAATAACTGACTTACAAACACTATCACACAAAATATCATCAACAGTAACACCAAGAGCATTGGCAATATTAATAATTGTGGGAAGCCCAAGTTTTGTAGCTCCTCGTTCAATGTGGGATATGTTTGAAGGCTCCTGATCAGAAAGTTCTGCAAGGACTTGCTGTGTAATGCCTTTATCTTTTCTAAATCTGCGAATTCTCATTCCAATAGCTTTATAATCAATATCCACATTGCCTCACCCCTTTCTTATAAATGTTATTGTATGTCCTAAAAATATATGATAAAATAATTTATAAGTCCGAATAGGATTTGTATTAATATATAAAAATACTTTTCATAGTTTATATATTTGAATACCGAATTTTAAAAAAGAGGTGTTATTTATGGGAGTTAAACGGGATATTTCTTTAATAGATTACATTGCAGAATGCATGGGATGTGAATATATATCCGATTTAAATTTTTTAGATAATAATAAAAAAACACGCCTTTATAAAATAGTAAAGAAAATAAGTTATAAAGACTTCTCACTTTTTAGTTGGAATGATGCCTATGAATATATAACAAAAGAAAAAAATAAATACTCAGATAAAGAAGAAGCCAAAAATAGTATTTTAAAATTTTTAAAAAAATAAACTGCTTATTTCAAAAGCAGTTTATTTTTTTAATATTAATTAATTAAATATTGAACCTATCATATCAAATATTTTTTTAAATATAGACGCTATTCTTGTAAAAACATTTCCTTCTGCATGGAAATCTTCGTCTACATCTTTTGATGTGTCTTCATCATCAACTGATATTTCTTCTGTTCTCATAAGTATCTGAAGACTGCTTGGTTCTGGGTTTTGAGAAGATGTAAGAGAAAGTTTTTGAGCCTCTGCATCCATAAGAAGTATGTTGGAATTTTCTCCTGTGTGTTCATCCCATTCACTTTCTATAAGGTCTTTAACTGTATCTTTTGCATCTTTAATTACGCCTGTTTGAGAAAGGCCGTCAGCTGTTTTTGCCAAAGCATCTGTAAGAGAAGCAAGTGTTTTTGCTGTGCCTTCGTCAAGTTTATTGCCGCTTTCTTTTACCAGATTTTCAAGGTCAGTACAAAACTCATATAAAGAATTTGTACCTTCTATAGTTGTGTTAAGCAGTGTTTGGCTGTCTTCAATTGATTTTAAAAGACCTTCATGATTTTCGTTTACTGTTTCTTTAATGTCGTTGCCACCTGAAATAACATTACGGCAGTCAGAAGATATACCATTTAAAGTATCTATTGTGTTTTTAGAGTCTTCTATAAGAGATGTTATATCTTCCTGATGTTCTTCATAATTAGAAAGGCTGTTATCAAGAAGTTTTGTTAAATCTGCAAGGGAGTCTATAAGGCTGTTTCCATTATCGGCTGCCAGAGAAAGGCTTTTACATAAATCACTGCTTGTTGAAGCAACAGAAGAAATTCTTGGTGCCATAACATCTACCATTGAAGACATATTGTTAAGATATGCCTGCATTTCTGAAAGTGCACCTAATGTTACAGCAGCTCCTGGATCTGAGCTTTGGAACATATTTATATATCCTGAAAGGTCGCCTGTAAGATATGTCATTGAAATTCTATCTGCAAAAAATTCAAGGTCATCAAGTGAGCCATGAAGATTATAAAGATACATTGATGTATCGCTTACGTTTTTTGTAAGTCTGTTAAGGTTATCTTTAAGGCGTTTTAAAATATCGTGGTAATCGTCTATGTTTTTGTTTTCTTCTTTTATCCATTTATCAAGAGCATCTAAATCAGAAGAAATTTCTGTCATGTTTCCTTCAAGGTCTTCAAGACCGGTTGATATCTTATTTACATAGTTATATGTACTGTTAAGCTCTTTATTAAGCTCATCAAGGGTAGAAGAAGCCTTCTCAAGATGCTCATCAAAAGGTTCAAGACCTTCTGAAAGTTTTTTAAGGTTTTCAAGAGAGTTATCAGCATCGCTATATACATTGCCTTTGCCATCAGATATTATTTGTCTTGCATCATCAAGTGTATTAAGACCATCTGAAATAGAGCTGCAGCTGCTGCTTAAAGAATCCATTGTGTTAAGTATAACATCAAGGCTGTCACTTATGGCAGTTGCAGAGTCTTCTGTTTTTTCTTTTAATTCTCTTAAGTCATTTATTTCCTTAAGCTGCTCAACTGTGGCAGGCATCATAAGAAATGTCCAACCAGCAAATGAGAAATCCTCTGTACCTATTCTAAGCTGAAAATGCTGTTCTTCTCCTGGCATAGCAGCAAACATAACAGCCTTAATATTACCTGCTGACTGCACCTGTGCACCTTGAGCCTCAAGAGAAAGTATATCATCGCTATTTACAACTGTTGTTGCCATAAGCATAAAGTTATTTCTGAAATATTCATCGGCATTTTTGTTTGGGATAATATTTAAATTTATTTCAACAAGTCCGTCTTCACCTGCAAGTTCTTGGGCTTTTTTAGGAACACCATTTAGCTTATAGTCTACAGAAACCAAGAAGGGTACATTTTTCATAGGCTCTGATGTTTTGCCTTCAAAATAAAATCTATCAGGTGATTTATCGCCAAATGTAAATGAAACTTCGCCGTTATTTACAACTGGTTCTGTTTTATCAGTCATGTTTATAATGCTGTCGTAGTTACCATAGTCTTTTATAGTTTTTGCACCATTTACATAATATCCCTTTACAACGCTGCTTTCTTTTAAGTTTCCATAATAATCTGCTGTTATGTAAAATGCTTCATCACAGTATGCAGGTATATCATCCGCATATACAAAAGTGCTTGAAAGCATTGTAATGGCAGCTGTTAATGACAGAGCTTTTTTAATATTACTTTTCACTTTTGTCATCTCCTTTATTTTTTTCTTTATCTGCTTTTTTACCTATTTCTTTAATTTTTTCTGGTATTATGGCAGGCAGAAGTTTTTTATTTTTATTTACTTTTTCCTGTTTTTTCAGTTTCTGGGCTTCACGCCTTTTAATTATAAATTCATCAACGGCGCTTAAAAGGGCAGGTAAAAGTGTTAATACAAGGAGCATTGAAAGCAAAGCACCTCTGCCTACCAAGTGTCCTACCTGTGAAATAGCTGTAATTGATGATGTGAAAAAGAGAAGATAACCAACTACTGCCAGTATAAGCCCTGATGTAAGAACAGATATGGCACTTTTATTTACTGCATTTATAGCAGCTTCTTCTTTATTATGTGAGTGTCTTTCATCAAAATAGTTGTTTGCCACAAGTATTGAATAGTCTATTGTTGCACCCAGCTGCAAGCAGCTTACAATTATGTAACATATATACAACAAACTTCCTCCTGCAATATATGGCAGTGTCATGTTGAAATATATTGCAACCTCAATAGGTATAATTACAAAAAGCGGTATAAGCAGTGACTTAAATGTAACAGCCACAACAATGGCAACACCTATCATTGAAATTATTGAAACTTTGTTATAGTCTTCTGTAAGTATGTCTTTAATATCAATAGTTGTTGCTGTCATGCCAAGAACATAGCTGTTTTCCGGGTAGTAGCTTTCAACTGTTTTTGTAAGTATATCGTTACATTCAAATGAATAGTCGCTTTCTTCCATGTTATTCATTGATATAAGTATACGGGCGTAATTATCTGTATGCATAATATCAACTATATCATCAGGCAGAAAATCAACAGGTATGCCTTCTGGAAGAGCACCTCCAAGTGATATTGCATAATTTACAAAGTCAAGGTCATTTATTGCATCTGTAACTTCTCTTTCTTGCACAAGAGATGTATTTGGAACCATGGCAATAACCATATTGGACTTTCCAAATATATTATTTATTTCTCTTGTATCTTCGTAATATTTAGTTCCAGGGCTTGCACCAAGGGCATCATCGCCGTAATAGAACTTATTCATACCCTGACCAATATAGCAAGGGACTGCAAGAAGTATACAAATTATAAGTATTGGTCTTCTAAATCTTCTTAATATACTTCCAAGCCTTGTAAAAGGCGGTATAAATGCTTTATGCTTATATTTCTTTATTCTTTCTGTATTAGTAAGTATAAGGGAAGGCATCATAAATATAACTGTTAAAAGAGAGTATATAATGCCTTTTGTAAGTACAAAGCCTACGTCTTTACCTATAGTAAACTGCATAAGTGCTATTGTTATAAAGCCGACTATTGTTGTGGCACCTGATGCAAGTATTGACTTACATGACTTACAGATAGCAAGTATCATTGCAGTTTCTCTTTTTATACCTCTTTCTTCATAAGCAGAAAATGTATGAAGAAGGAATATGGAGTAGTCCATAGATACTGCCAGCTGAAGTATAGCAGCAGTTGAGAAAGTAAAGAATGATATTGTTCCAAAAATTATGTTTGAACCCATATTAAGAATTATAGCTACAACCATAACTGCAATAAAAAGAAGTGGCTCAAACCATGATGTTGTAGTAATAGCAAGTATTATAAATATTATTACAAGGGAAAGAAATATTGCAAAAACTATTTCTTTTGTAATACTTTCCTGACGGAACTTACTTGATACTGCACTGCCTGAAAATGCATTATCTTCATAACCTACAATATCATATATTTCGTCAAGAGCTGCTTTTGTTTTTGGGTCAGAATCGCCTTCTTCAAATACTACTTCGATTATGGCATTTCCATCTTTAAAAAAGTCATCGGACATCTCTGTCTTCATAAATCCAGGAGCAGCATATATGTTTTCAAGAAGGTCATCGCCTATAACCATGTCAACTCCGTCTATGTCAGATATTTGGTCTCTTATCTGTTTGGCTTCATACTTTGTCGTGTCTTTAAGCATTATTCTTGCCATACCAGGATACCCAAATTCTTCTTCCATAACATCAAGAGCCTGTTTTGTTGGAGCAAAAGACGGCAGATACTGGCTTAAATCATAATTTACTCCTACAAAAGGGAACATTATGCCGCATATTATTACGGCAAGTATAAAAACTATGTTTATTTTTTTTCTGTTGTCCACTATGAACTTTGCTAAAATATAAATCGGTTGTTTTTTCATCTTCATCACCATTAATAGATATTGTGTTGATTTTCTTTATATAAAGGATTATAATTTGTTATATAAATATATACAATAATCAATATTGTTTACACTAATCTATTAATAATCACTTTTAATTGAAAACGAAGAATAATAGACAAAAATTATTAAAATGTATAGAAAGGAAATGGGTATTATGGAAACTAAAAAAGAAGACAGGCGAATAAGGCGAACAAAAAGAATGTTAAAACAAGGTCTTGCCCTTATGATGGCAGAAAAAAATTTTAAAGACATTACAGTAAAAGACATTACAGACAAGGTAGATTTAAACAGAAGTACATTTTATCTTCATTATGCAGACACATATGATTTACTTGAAAAGCTTGAAAATGATACCCTTGATGATTTTCAAAATATGATTGATGCAAACTTTTCAGCAGACAAAACGCAAGTTTCTCTTATTCCTATGTTTGAAGCCATAGCTTCTTATATATATGAAAACTCAGATACATGCAAAATAATATTTGAAAACAGGGCATCAGGTAATTTCTTTGTTAAATTCAGAAAACTTATTGAGGATAACGGAACAAAAATAATAAACAAAAAATTTCCTACAGCAAAAAAAGAAAACATGGAATACTTTTTTGCATTTATAACTTATGGTTCAATAGGTATTATGAAGCAATGGGTTAATGATTCAATGAAACTTTCTAAAAATTCACTTGCAGTGTTTGCAGATGAAATTATAGATGCCGCTGCAAAAAGTGTTGTATAAAAAATAAAGTATATATTTTAAATAAAACTTCTTTTAAATAAAAGAAGTTTTATTTTTTCTTTAAGCAAAAATTAATTGAATTTAAAAAAATATATGATACTATATTATAGATGAAAATAATGGTTTTTCTAAAAAACAATATAGATAGAGGGATTTAAAAATGAATTACAATGATATTATGGTATACCTTGATGACCTTCATAACATGCTGGGATATGATTTAGGTCTTGACAGAATATATGCTCTTATGGAAGAAATGGGTAATCCACAGGAGAAAGTAAAAGTAATACATGTTGCTGGCACAAACGGCAAAGGCTCTGTATGCTCTATGATTTCAAGTGTTTTAATGAATGCTGGATACAAAGTAGGGGTATATACTTCTCCACATTTGGAAAAATATAATGAGCGTTTCAGAATAAACGGAATTGATATAACAGATGATGATTTCGTTAAAAATATGGAATACACAATTAAAATGTGCGAAAAAATAAAGGAAAAGGGCATAGGTCAGCCTACAGTATTTGAAGTAGTTACTGCTGCTGGTTTTAACTACTTTGCAGAAAACAAAGTTGACTATCTTGTTCTTGAAGTAGGTATGGGCGGAAGATGCGACGCAACAAACGTTGTAAGCAAACCTTTGCTTTCTGTTATCGTATCTATAAGTATGGACCATATGGATTATTTAGGAAATACTCTTTCTGCTCTTGCACAGGAAAAGGGCGGCATTATAAAAGAAAACTGTCCTACACTTCTTTATGCCAAAGAAAATGAGGTATTAGGCGTAATTAAAAATATATGTGCCGAAAAAGACTCAAAACTTTACACATTTAAAGATGAAAACATATCAGTTAAAAATGCTGATATAAATGGAACTATATTTGACGTTAAAACAGATGATTTTGAAATAAAAGATGTAAAAATCAAGCTTTTAGGAGATTATCAGTTTATAAATGGTGCGGAGGCTGCTCTTGCCTGTGCAATACTTGAAAAAGAAGGCGTTAAAATAGGCGAAAAGGCTTTTAAAGAAGGTATGGAAAAAGCGTCTTGGAGCGGCAGAATGGAGATAGTTTCAAAAGACCCTGTTGTAATCCTTGACGGAGCACATAACATAGACGGCATACACATGCTTGCTCAGTCACTTAAAAAGTATTTCAAAAACGAGAAGCTTACACTTCTTATAGGCATACTTGGCGATAAGGAATATGAAAAAATGGTTGATACTCTTATGCCTTTAGCTTCAAAGGTTGTGTTTACAGAGCCTCAAAGCGAAAGAAAATGGCATGTTGACGAGCTTTCAAAATTAACAGATAAATATAACGTAGAAATCCACACAGAAAAAGACATTGAAAAGGCATTTAATATGGCTAAATCAATTACAGCAAAAGAAGACGCTCTTATTTGCTGTGGTTCACTTTATCTTATAGGTGCTTTATATAAAATAGCGTACAAAAACTGATATATAGCAGGTGATTATAGATGATTAACTTTAAAGAAGAAATTAAAAAATACGAACCAATACTTGAAATAAGCGAAATAGAAGACTCTATTCATTCTACAGAGCTTAAAGACATAATGGACATGCTCAATCACATAACAAAAAAAATAGATAAAAAATAAATGGGAGAAATAGATACAAATGATATGTCATAACTGCGGTTTAGATGTACCAAATGGCGGTATCTGTCCCTCCTGTGGAGCAGATACTGTTTTAATGGAAAAGGCAAGAAATGCCTCTTTAAGACAATATAATAAAGGTGTTGCACTGGCAAAGGAAGATGACTATTCAGGTGCTATTGCATGCCTCAACAGATGTATACTTATTGATAAAAGCAATTATGTAGCAAGAAATCTTTTGGGAATAGCATATTATCAGGTTGGAATGGTAAGTGATGCCCTTAAGCAGTGGGTTATAAGTGCTTCCATAAGAAGCAAAAACAACCCAGCTGAAAAATATATTGCATCACTTCAGAAAAATGCAAGGCTTCTTGATAAATATAACGATGCCATAAGTATGTATAACAATGCTTTAAAGCAGTTTAAGCAGGGCAGTAACGACCTTGCAATTATACAGCTTAAAAAAGCCGTAAACTTAAGTCCTAACTTTGTTGAAGCCTATAACCTTATTACAGCATACTACTTAAGCATAAACGATAAATTCAATGCAAAAAAATATGCTGCAATGGCGCTTAAATGCGACAAAAGAAATTCAAGAGCCATGTATTACCTTTCTGTAATAGCTTCAGGCTCTGCTGATTTTGCTTCATCAGACAAAAACAAAAACGATTCTTCAGATGGCTATAACTCAAAAAAATCTCTCAGGGATATTATAAAACCGGAGGTTGCCACATTTTTTATAGGCGCTGTAATTACAGCTGCGTTATTTGCTGTTTTTGTAGTTCCGTCATATATTGATACTCAAAACGCTAAAATTACAAACCTTGAAAGACGAGTTGAGGAGCTTCTTGATGAAAACGAAAACGGAACTTCGGCTTTTGCTCTTAAATATGCAAAGCTTGAAGAAGAAAATGCGGCTTTAAAAGAAGAAAACGCATATTACAAAAACGAAGATGGCGTAAGACAGCAGAAGACAGATTATCAGTTATCAGAAGGATATATACTTGCTGGCAGATACGAAGAAGCAGCTGAGCTTCTTTCAGGTCTTGACAGTGCAAACTTTACTGAAGAAGAAAACGCAAATATTCAGACTATGAAAGACTCCTGCTATGTACCTGCAGCAGAAGCTGTTTATGAAAAGGGCAGTGAAGCATTTTCATCAGGAGATATAGCTGGAGCAAAAGAGCTGCTTTTAAAAAGTTTAATCTATACTGAAACAGCCGATTTTTCAGATGATGTGCTTTATATACTTGGTCAGATTTCAGAAGCCGAAGGAGATAATGCACAGGCTACTGAATATTACGGCAGAGTTGTAAATGAATTTTCATCATCTAATGTATATTCACAAAGCGAGTCAAGACTTCAGGAGCTTCTTGTACAAAACTAAATACTAAAACAAAAAAACTGTATGATATATCATACAGTTTTTTATTATTTCTCATATAAATTAAATTCAATATCTTTTCCTATGCCATTAGATGCATGATATTCCATATCATCTGTAATAAATATGGCTTCTGTATTATCTATGGAATTTATTAATTCCAGACCTTTTTCAACACCAAGAGCAAAGCATGTTGTACTTAAAGCATCGGCATCAACAGAGCTATCAGCAATTATAGTTACGGAATAAAGGTTATTTTCAATAGGAGAAGCTGTAAAAGGATTTAATATATGGTGGTAAAGCTTTCCATTTTCTTCAAAATACCTTTCGTATATACCAGATGTTACTACAGTTTTATTTTTAATGGCAACAGTGCCATATATTGCGTTTTGCTCACCAAAAGGCTCCTGTACGCCTATTGAAAAATATTCACCGTCTTCTGGCTGAATTGTAAGTATATTACCGCCTAAATTAATAATGGCTTTTGTAACACCGTTTTCAACAAGGTATTCTCTTGCCTTGTCACCTACATAGCCTTTGCCAATACCGCCCAAATCTATTTCTGTTACATCACCTGTAAGTGTAACCATATTGCCGTCAATTTTTATATTTTCATATCCTGTTTTTGAAACTGCCGTTTTTAATTCTTCTTCAGTTGGAACATGATGTTCTTCGCCAGTAAAGTTCCAAAGCTCAGATGCGTAAGCAGTTGTTATATCAAACATGCCCTCTGAAAGAACACTGTAATCAATGGCTTTTTGTATAAGGTCAGCTGTTTCCTGCTCAACTTCAACAGCTTCTCCATTAGAGTGATTAATATTATAAATATCGCTACCTTCAATAGTTTTGCTTAACATGTTTTCATAATCTCTGCAAAGAGAAAAACAGCCATCTATAATTTCTTCTGCAGAAAGGTCGCTTTCTTCTTCATATATTGTTATCTGAGCTATTGTATTAAGCAAAAAATCGTAGTCCGTAACAGGCTCTTTTGAAAATGAACAGCCTGAAAGAGTAATTGACAGGGCTGTAATAAGTCCAAGTAATTTTTTCATATTTTAAAATCTGCCTTTCTATATAGTCCAATAAATTATACATTAAAAAAAGTTTTATAACAATATTTATATATCTATTTAATTTGACAGAAAAGAGTAATTAAAATATAATTTTTCTGCACTTATAAAGAAAGGACTTTTTAACAAATGAAAACAAGGGATTATATTTTATGCGGTTTATTTACTGCTGTAATGTGTATATGTGCCTTTATTACAATACCTCTTTTTTTCACGCCTATTGTGTTTACGCTGCAAACATTTGCCGTTTCCACAGCAGGTGCAGTATTAGGCAGCAAAAAGGGTGCATTATCAATAATTATATATACTCTTATAGGAATATGCGGTCTTCCTGTTTTTTCTTCTATGACAGGCGGAATAGGGGCATTAGCAGGCCTTACAGGAGGGTATATATGGGGATTTATTCCAGAAGCCTTTGTGTGCGGATTTTTTGCCGAAAGGCTTTTTAACAAAAATTTACCAGACAGAAAAAATATTTTAAGACTGTTTTTAAGCATGATAGTAGGTCTTATTGTTGTGTATGCTTGCGGAACTATGCAGTATATGGCTATTTCAAATGTAAGCTTTAAGGCGGCTATTCTATCTACAGTACTGCCATTTATACCTTTTGATATTGTAAAAATTATGCTTTCTTCTGTTGTATCTTTATATGTTAAAAAATACATGGCATAAGTAAAGGGTATGTATGTTAAGGTTGAATTGTTTGTTGATTTATGGTAAATTATAATAAGAATGTTGTAATAAAAATTACATACCAAATAGTTATACGGAGGCAAAATAATGTATAAAAGAGTAGTTCTAAAACTCAGCGGCGAAGCCCTTGCAGGTGACAAAAGCAATGTTAAATTCGACAATGAAGTTATAGAAGGAATAGTTCTTCAGATAAAAGAGCTTATTAAAAGCGGTACTCAGGTTACTCTTGTTATAGGTGGCGGTAACTTCTGGAGAGGCAGAAGTGCAGATTCACAGATGGATAGATGCAAAGCTGACCAGATAGGCATGCTTGCAACTATTATGAACGCCATTTATGTTGCAGACTTTTTAAGACAAAAAGGCGTTAAGGCAGTTGTTCAGACTCCTTTTAAATGCGGCACTATGACAGAAGAATTTTCAAAAGATTCCGCTTTGGAACATATAGAAAATGGTGAGGTTGTTATATTTGCAGGCGGTCTTGGTCACCCAATGTTCAGCACTGACACAATAACAGCATTAAGAGGTGCAGAGCTTGAAGTTGACGGTCTTTTATTTGCAAAAAATGTTGACGGTGTATACGACAGTGACCCAGCAACAAACCCAAATGCTAAAAAGATTGACGAAATCAAATGCGAAGACATTATCAAAAACAACCTTAAAGTTATAGACCTTACAGCAGCTTCAATTTGTTTTGAACAGAAAATACCTGTTGTAATATTTGGTCTTAACGAAGAAAACAGCATTATCCGTGCTGCAAAAGGTGAAAAAATAGGAACAATAGTTAATATATAATAATCGGAGGAATGTATTATGTCAGAAAAAATCACTCTTTGCGAAGAAAAAATGAAAAAAACATTAGCAAACCTTGAAAATGAGTATGTAACAATCAGAGCAGGTCGTGCTAACCCACATGTACTTGACAGAATTACTGTTGACTACTATGGTGCAGCTACACCTATTAATCAGGTTGGTAACATTACTGTTCCTGAAGCAAGACTTATACAGATTCAGCCTTGGGATACATCCCTTCTTAAAGCTATTGAAAAAGCTATCAACCAGTCAGATATTGGCATCAACCCAAGTAACGACGGTAAAGTAATCAGACTTGTTTTCCCAGAACTTACAGAAGAAAGACGTATTGCTCTTACAAAGGATATTAAAAAGAAAGCTGAAGAAAGTAAGGTTGCTATTAGAAATATCCGTCGTGACACAATGGACGCTCTTAAGAAACAGGAAAAGGCAAAAGAAATTACAGAAGACGAGCTTGAATCATTTGAAGAAAAAGTTCAGAAAATGACAGATAAATATACAGGCGAAATTGATAAGAAATGTGAAGCTAAATGCAAAGACATTCTTTCTGTATAATTTTTTAACCTGTTTTAAATTATTTAGGTTTTAAATTTTATGCTTTTAAAAAGTGTCGGCTTAGCCGGCACTTTTCAATTTAATAAGTAATTTTATATTTTTTTGTGTAAACGGAGTTTTAAAATGAGTGCATTTGAACTTAACAAGGATAAAATACCTGAACACGTAGCAATAATAATGGATGGCAACGGTCGTTGGGCATCCAAAAGAATGCTTGCCAAGAAAATGGGGCATAAAGCAGGTGCAGATGTTCTTGAAAAAATATCTCGTCAGGCAGACAAATTAGGAGCGCATCACATTACAGTATATGCATTATCTACAGAAAACAGAAAAAGAAGCGATAAAGAAGCACC
>CALWHO010000099.1 GCA_944380405.1 uncultured Lachnospiraceae bacterium | reverse complement strand
TATACCCGCACACGCCCCCTGCAGCGCTGTTGCTGCCGCTGATATAGCTGTCCACAACGCCCACATTTTGTATTTTGCCACCGCTGCCTAAATAGCCAAATAATCCGACGTAGCTGCCGCCATTTACATACAGCCCCGATATGGTATGTCCATTGCCGTCAAATGTGCCGGTGTATGCCTTATCTCCTTTATTGCCACTGCCGATTGGCGTCCATTCTTCAAGACCGCTGCCATCATCAATGAGTGTGCCGTTTTCATCCAGCACGTTATCATTAATTGTAATGTCTGCCGTCAGCACCGCCCATGCGTCTGTGTCTGCTTGGATAGCAGTACCATTTCCATCCGTCAATGTGCCGTTGACCAATCCCGCAAACCAGTAAAGCTCTTCCTTTGAACTGATTTCATAAGGGGCTGTCGATGTGCCATCGCCTTTTTCCGGCTTTGTTGCCGTAATCCCCCTTGCGTTCATTGGTGTGGCAATCACCATTGCCGCCGCGCCCACGCAGGCGGAAATATCGCCCTTTTCTCCGCCGCATACCGGGCAGTCGTTATTTACTTCGCCCTCAGTGCATTTTGTGTCACATATACACTTTTGTTCTTCCGTTACTGGAGGGTTGCATATTTCACATACATAAGCACAATGTGTGCCTGCTGTGGCTGGAACATAGCCGCAAATTTCATCATGGACATGCTTGCAGTCCAGTTCCTTTACAATGCAGCCTGTTTCTTGGCTACACACATGGCTACATACCAGCTCTGTACTGCCTTCGTTGTAACATTCATCTCTATGCTCATGTATGCAGTTTGTCATCAAAGTGTAACAGTCCTCTGTGTGTTCATGGCTGCATGGTACTTCTGCCGCTCCTTCGCTGTAGCCACAGGTATTGTTATGCTCAGTATGATGTTCACAAAGACCACCTGTATAAACAATGCTGCCTGTACCATTTGCAAATGCCATAGTTGGCATTAACGATACAATCATGCACAGGCAAACAAATGCTGAAAATAATCGTTTTCTCATTAAAGTGCCCCCCTTTTATATCCATCACACCATATAATACTTATGGTGGTATATTCCCCATATATTTATTGTAACACATATAATATTTGATTTCTATTACCCGTTTTAGGGGGTAAAACGGGTACCCTTGAGGCAAAAAAGCTATAATTTATATTATAAAAGCATATATTTTTTAAGTTCTCGTCTATGAGAGATTTTTAGTTTTTTCATTACCAAAGATATATATTTTTTAACTGTATTGGCTGATATTCCAAAATGGTCGGCTATTTCCTGATTTGTCCAGCCTCTTGCTGCCAGCATAGCTAATGCAAATTCCGTAGTTGTAAGGTTATCTGCCACATCATGACCTGTAACAGGGTTATGTATTTTACGCCAGCCAGCAGAAAAGCGGTACGTAATATCAATAATTCGCTTAAAATCATCAGGCCAGTTTGGCTTTATAACCGCTTCCAGCATACCACCCAAAAGACCATGATGTTCTCCAAAGCCTTCTATTAAATCATCAGGCTGAGCTATTTTCCATGCTATTAGCAAGTGTTTTTGAGCCATTTCCTGATTACGAAGGCTCATATAGCTCATAACTGCCACCAAATGAAGATATATTGCTGATATTGGATATTCTTCAGCACCCATAAGAAGTGCTGTTTCGGCAATACCAATGCTTTTTTCGTATTCCTGCTGCAAATACAGGTAATGCGCCTGAACATAAAGGGCAAAGCCTCTAATTCCAGGCGGCAACAAAGGCAAAAATTCCTGTAAATCTGGCAACTTTTCAGGCAAAGGCAGGTGCAAAAGCACAGATGCAGCAGATGCTACAAATGCTTTAGCAGCTATAAACTGTGGATTTTTATTATTATCAGAAGACACAAATATATTTTCAACCTCTGACAAAGCATATTTTGCATGTGAAATCTGACCCATTGACAAATTGGCATAGGCATATATAAGACAAGCTGAAAGGCGTATATTGGTATCTTTACATGTTATATAAAGCTCTGCTTCTTCAGCAGCTTTTTCAATCTGACCGCTGAAATAATGGTATTCGGCAACAGCTATATCCTTTATTTTCCCATCCTCCATATTTTCAATAACTTCATGACATTCACCAGGGTCAAAAGATGTATTCATAAGAGGCATAAGACCCGCAAGATTAAGTTTTTCATTATCTGCAGAAACTTTTTTAGGCATATTTTTTGTTTTTCGCAGATCTTTTGGCTTTCTTGCATTTACCGGAATACTCCATGAAAAATCAACCTTTACAGCACCTTCTATTCTCCCATTAAGGCAGTATTTCTGCACCATTCTTTTAGAAATTTTCCATTTTTTTGCTGCCTCCATAGCAGTTATATATTCCATACATGTCACCTCCTTAAAAATTATGTTCCTTTTTTGCCAATAATTTTATTTAAGAACATGTATATTTTCATTATATATACATGTATAAATATGTAAATATATTTTGTCTGCTTTTAAAAATAAGTCAAAAACAAAATGCCTGTTAAACTTGCTGAGCCCAAAAAGCAAAATATCCGCATAAAATTTTTATAAACTATGGAAAAATTTTTCTGATAAAATATAACTTCATACAAAAAAAATATCTGAATTATTACTGGCACAGGTGAAAGACCCAAAAAGAAAAAATCTGGAATAATATATATATAAAACTTTAAAAAAATATATCTTATAAAAGTTATAATAAAATATACTTCAACAGCAAATAAAAATATATTTATAAATTTTAATATATCGTACTTCTCATTCATATAACCACCACTAAAATATTGACGCAACATAAACAAAATATCCGAAAAACAGAAAAACTACAGTGCCTAAAAAGCATATTTTTTTCATTTTACTTCTGTAACTTTCTGAAAATAAATACTGCAAGAAAATTGTTTCAAATATGAATATCAACTGCATAACTATAACAAATACAACCACGTTTTTATTCATAATATAGTTAGCATATTTAATAAATTCATAAGGCACTACATAATTTAGAAAATACACCAAAAACACAAAAGGAACATATAATTGTAAAATAAATAAAACAACATTTAATTTCTTTAAAACAGAAATAAAATTTTCTTTGTTTATATAAATCATTTTTTCACCCCTTTTGTTCTCTATTTTATAATCACACATTATAAAATTATTGTCAACAAAAAAGCCCCTACGAGAAAATTCTCTCATAGGGGCTTTTATACTTTATTTTAAATTAGCTTTAAAAAATTCTGTTATTTTATCAAAAGGAATTGCGTTTTTATTTCCACCGTCATATAAATCAGTGTGTACTGCATCTGGTATAATCATAAGCTCTTTATTATCTGTGTATTTGCTGCTTTTTATCATATTTTCATATGCATCTTTACTGAAATAACAGGAATGAGCTTTTTCGCCATGTATCATAAGCACAGCACTTCGTATTTCCTTTGTATATTTTAATATAGGCATATTAATAAATGACATGCAGCCAGTTATATTCCAGCCATCATTGGAGTTTAAAGAGCGTTTGTGATAGCCACGACTTGTTTTATAGTAGTCATAGTAGTCTTTAACAAAAAATGGTACATCTTCAGGTAATGGGTCAACTACTCCGCCGCCTCTTACATATTCACCTGTTTTATAGTCATTAGTTCTCTGGTCATTAAGGGCTTTTTTCTTCTGGAAACGAGCTTCTTCGCTGTCTTCCAAGTCAAAATATCCATTAGCATTTACTCTGCTCATGTCATACATTGTTGAAGTTACAGTTGCCTTAACTCTTGTGTCAAGTGCTGCCGCATTAAGTGCCATACCGCCCCAGCCGCAAATGCCTATTATTCCTATTTTTTCTGCATCAACATTTTCCTGTACAGAAAGGAAATCAACTGCTGCCTGAAAATCTTCTGTGTTTATGTCTGGTGATGCCATGTATCTTGGCTCACCACCGCTTTCACCTGTAAAAGATGGGTCAAATGCTATTGCAATAAAGCCTCTTTCTGCCATAGTCTGGGCATAAAGACCTGAACACTGTTCCTTTACAGCACCAAAAGGTCCGCATACTGCAACGGCAGGCATTTTTACTGTAATTTCTTTTGGCTCATATAAATCTGCTGCAAGTGTAATTCCATATCTGTTATGGAATGTTACTTTTTTATGGTTTACTTTATCACTTTTAGGAAAAACTTTGTCCCATTCATTTGTCATGTTAAGTTTTGCATCTGTCATTTTATACTCTCCTTCCCATTTCATAGGCTTCATTATAGGCAGGAGTATTTTTTATTTCGCCTATCTGCCATGCACCTGTGCCATATATAATGCCGCTTTCTTTTGCTCCTTCAAGGCAGTCTTCTGTAAAGCCACGGAAAGCTTCAAGTGTACGGTTTAAGTTTGATTTTTCAGTATCTGCTGAAGTCATTATAAAATAAAACTCTTTATTACTTATGTCTGTGTACCTTGGTACAGTTCTATCAATAAAGTTTTTCATTCTGCCGTTCATAGAGTAGAAATAGACAGGTGTTGCAAACACAATTACATCTGCTTTAAGCATTTTTTCAATAATTTCTTTCATATCGTCATTTTGAACGCATTTATGAGTATCGTTGCATACTCCACAGCCAGAGCAGTAACCAATATTTTTTGATGCTAAAAATATCTTTTCAACTGTATTTCCGCTTTCTTTTGCACCCTCTGCAAAACGGTCACAAAGTGTATCTGAATTACCGTTTTTTCTTGGACTTGATGATATAATAAGTACATTTTTCATATTATTTATGCCTCCCAAACTTCTTTTGCCATGCGGAATGCTGCCCATGCCTTTGGCCAGCCTACATAAAATGCTGCATGAGTTATAATTTCTGATATTTCCTCACTTGTTACACCATTATTTTTTGCATTCTGCAAATGAAATTTTAATGATGAATCCAAAATTCCACTTGCCATAAGAGCTGTAACTGTTACAATACATCTATCTCTTACTGATAATTTGTCTTCTCTTGACCAAACCTCACCAAAAAGAACATCATCATTTAACTGTGCAAACTTTGGAGCAAATTCTCCAAGGGTATCTCTTCCTGCTGTTACTTTTGCCATAATGCTTCACTCCTGTTCATCTAAATTATCATACTCATCATCTGAAACTGCTTCGCACCACTCATTTTTACAGTTTTCACCTGGTACCTCTATTGCTAAATGCTGGAACCATGAATTTTTTGCTGCTCCGTGCCAATGCTTTACACCTGCTGGAATATTTACAACACTTCCTGCTGTAAGCTTTTGTGCCTTTTGACCCCATTCCTGATACCAGCCTTCGCCTGCTGTTACAATAAGTATCTGACCTCCGTTTTTGTCTGCATTATGAATATGCCAGTTATTTCTGCATCCAGGTTCAAATGTAACATTACCAATAACAACCTGTTTTGTAGAAAGCATATTTAAATAGCTTTGTCCAACAAAGTACTTTGCATAATCATCATTTGTACCTCCCATAGGAAATACGCTCATTTCTTTTACTTCCATATTTCAGTCCTCCTCAATCCACTTTTCAATATCTTTTTTTGACCTTAAAACACTGCTTCCATAAATAGCAATGCCTTTTTTAACATCTGCATTTGGGCAAAGCTTTTTTATATCTCTTTCACTTCTGCCCAAACCACTGCCCTCATGGGTGCAAAAAGGCTTTATTACTTTGCTGCTAAAATCAAAATGCTCCAGAAATGTAAATACAGCCATAGGCATAGTACTCCAATAATTAGGGAAGCCCAGATAAATAATATTGTAATCATCTATGCTTTCAGGGTATGCTTTAAGCTCAGGACGAGCATCTCTTTTTTGGTCTGCCTGTGCCTGTGCAATACACTTGTTGTAACTTTTGTCATAAGGCTGAACCTGTTCAATTTTAAATATATCTGCATCTGTAATATCTTTAATTATTCCTGCTGCTACTTCTGTATTGCCAACATCAAGGTATTTAAGTGTGCCGCTTACATAGTTTTCATCAGCTCTTGAATAAAAGGCTATTAACTTTTTAGACATATTATCCCCTCCATATATTTTCTATGGTTTTATTATATACTCATATTTGTTGACCAAGAATATCCAGTATGTTATTATAGTATAAACTACAAGTTAATAGTCCTCATAGGAGGTGTAATATGTATAATCCACTTTTAAATACATTCATAGCAGTTGCTGATTGCGGAAGCTTTACAAGGGCATCCGAATTGCTTTTTATTTCTCCAACTGCTGTAATGAAACAAATCAACTCATTTGAAAACCACATCGGAGTAAAGCTAATAGAAAGAACACCTACAGGAGTATATCTAACAGAGGCAGGAGAAGTAATATACCATGATGCAAAATTTATAATTGACTATTCAAATAAATCCATTTCCAGTGCAAAAGCTATTTCCTACGCCAATGACACAACATTTTGCGTAGGAACATCTCTTTTAAACCCTGCAAAACCATTTATGGATATATGGTATCTTGTTAATAATGCTTTTCCAAAATATAAACTGCATCTTGTGCCTTTTGAAGATAATCATAACGGCATACTTTCAGAAATTGAAAAACTGGGAGAAAAGTTCGATTTTTTAATAGGCGTATGTGACTCAAAACAATGGCTTTCAAGATGCCGCTTTCTAAACCTTGGGCGATACAAAAAAATGGTTGCTGTATCCCGTGAACATAAATTAGCCAATAAAAAAATTATTAATGTTGAAGACCTCTACGGTGAAACCCTTATGATGGTACAGCATGGTGACTCTGATACAAACGACGCTATACGAAATGATTTAGAAAATAATCACCCTAAAATTCATATTGAAGATACTCCACAGTTTTACGATTTATCAGTATTTAACAGATGTGCTGAAACTGGAAATGTGCTTTTGACAATAGAGTGTTGGAAAGACGTACATCCAGGACTTGTTTCAATACCTGTAAACTGGAATTACAGCATACCTTATGGTCTTCTTTACAGCTTAAATGCACCAGAAGATGTTCTTAAGTTTGTTGAAACAGTAAAAAGTACATTAAATATTCAAGACTAATATAAAAAAGACTTTCCGAAAATTATTTCAGAAAGTCTTTTTGCTTTTTTTAATAGAGATTATATATATCCTCTCTTCTGTTTTCAAACATATTAATTTGTTTTCTTACACTTTTTAAATACTCAATATCTATTTCACCATAAATTATACAAGGCTCGTCTTCAGCCTTTGCAATAATATCTCCCCAAGGACTTATAATCATGCTGTTTCCGTTGGAACGATACTCTGCCTTTACTCCTGTCTGACATGGTGCAATTACATAGCAGCCATTTTCAATGGCTCTTGCCCTTAATATAGGTTCCCAATGAGCCTGACCTGTTTTATATGTAAAATCGGCAGGTGTAAAAAATACTTCTGCACCTTTTAGTGCCATAAGCCTGAAAAGCTCTGGGAAACGAATGTCATAACAAACAGAAAATCCAAATGTTCCCATATCCTTTGTTTCATATGTAACAACACCGTCACCTTTTGTTATTCTCTGGCTTTCTCTTACATCAGGACCATTTTCAACTGTAACATCAAAGGGATGTATTTTGGCATACTGGGCTAAAACCTCACCTTTTGGGTCTATTAAAAAAGACATATTATAAGGCTTTTTTGAGCCATTTTTGTTTACATATATCGTTCCGCAGTGAATATAAATGTCATATTTTTTTGCTGCTTCTTTAAAAAATAAAAGGCTTTTACTGTTTTCAATATCTTCTGCCATGTCTATTACATTTTTGCCACAATAATTGCTGCTTTCAGGTAGTGCCGCTAATTTTGCACCGTTTTTTGCAGCTTCACATAAATATTTATCTATTTCAATTAAGTTTTCTTCTTTGTTTTCTCCTGAATTAAGCTGTATAACGGCAACTTTATATTTATCCATAGTATCACCTTTTTTAAAATTTTATTGCGTATATATATTATAACTGTTAAAATTAATAAACAAAAGAATTTTTGGAGGCACAATATGAAAACCAAACCACATTACCTTTATATGCTTGTTACTACACTTAAATATCTGGCAGCACTTTTAATATTTTATATTATAGCCGTTGTTATTTCTCCAAATAGATACTATACTGCATTAAACACACTTAAGGTTTTAATTCCTGTTGCCATAATTATTTATGCATATCTTTTTTATTTCTGGCATGGCGTTTCAATTGAAATAGACAGCGAAAAAATTATATTTACAATGACTGTAGGCAGAAAAAACCATGTTGAAATACCATTAAATGATATTTCTTCTGTGGAATTAAAAGAGCCTTTTCTCTGTAAGTTATTTAATTTGAAGCAAATTTCTATTCGTTCTAACAGCATGGAGTATAAAACAGGCAGCGACATATTTGTAGTTGAAAAATTCCTTATTTTTTCAGCTGCTGATGCCGAAAAAATAGTATCCTTAATTTCAAATAAGTAAATTTTTAAATAGTTTTCCTTTTAATTTTAAGGAAAGCTATTTTTTTATTATTTTTTTAAAGGCTTATACATAAAATATATATATCACAAAAAAGGATATATATATGAAATACATTTTAAAATACTCAGCCATAATGTTAATACTTATATTTATATTTCCAATTATGCTTTCTTCAAAAAAAATAGCTAAAGGCGATATTATAACAGAAAAAAATACATACCAATATACTATAAACTCCTTAAACGACAGCTTCATAAGTCTTGCCGAAAGTGAAAAGCTTATGTTTCCAGTTAATGGCATTATAACATCTCATTTTGGAGATATTGATGAAAGAAATTCTCCTCATAAAGGCATGGACATAGCCGTAAACACAGGTACTAATGTATTATCAGCAGCAAGTGGCATTGTTGAAGAGGCAAAATACAGCCAAAGCTATGGCTGGTATGTAAAAATACGCCACTACGGCGGCTATGAAACTCTTTATGCCCATAACTCAAGTGTCTGTGTTGAAAAAGGCGATTACATAAAAAAAGGCGAAACTATTGCTATTTCTGGCAGCACTGGCGACTCAACTGGACCACATGTGCATTTTGAAGTAATTAAAAATAAAAACTATATAGACCCTGAAACAGTATGTTTAAAAATTAACCAAAATTAATAAAAGCAATACAAAATAGCCTTAAATAATATTTACAGCCTGCAAAGAAAATAAATATATGTTTATTTAAATAAAGAAAATTTATTTTATAATAAAAAACAGGAAATTTCATAACATTTGTGTCAATGAAAATTCCTGTTTATATTTCTACCTGCTTGAGCAATTTTTTAATATAATAAGTCTTTGCCCATACTACAAAATAAAATTAAATATTTTATTAATATTAAAATTTATTATAAAACAACTATATTAATCCTCTTTTTCTTCTCCCATACTTGTGCAGCTTAACATAGGGTTAAATGAAAGACTGCCCTCAAGGAAGCATTTAATCTGGTGGTCAGCCTTGCCAACAACACCAGGGAAAAATACAATACATTCTTTTGCTAATGCGTTTTTTGCTTTGGCCCCAATTCCGCCGCAAAGAACAACATCAACTTCGTTATTTCCAAGAAATTCTGGCAAATCACAAGATTTAACTTCTGATGCATCAAGCATTTCCTGACTTAAAACCTGACCCTTTTTTGCCGTATAAATCTTAAATTCCTTTGTTTTGCTGAAGCAGTCAGCAACAACACCATTGTTATAAGAAACCGCAATTTTCATAGTGAATTCCCCTCCATTTAATGCATTTCATATAACAAATATATTGCATACAATATATTTGTATACAAACATCATAGTACCGTTATATTTACATGTCAATAAAAAAAGTACACATAAATATATGTGCACTTTTAACAAATCAATATTGATTTATAATTTTATTTTTATTGATAAATACTTATCAATGTTGTATTATGCGTGTTTCTTTTTATCCTTTGGTATTGGCTGTCTGTCTGGATTAAGTATATATTTTGGCTTTCCTTCGCCTCTTACACATTCAGGTGTGATTATACATTTTTCAAGTTCAGGATTACTTGGCATTTCATACATAATGTCACTCATAAAGCCTTCAACAATGGCTCTAAGGCCTCTGGCACCTGTGCCTCTTTCTATTGCAAGAGCAGCTATAGCCTTAACAGCATCATCTTCAAACTCAAGATATACATCATCAAGCTCAAAAAGATATTCATACTGTTTTAAAATAGCGTTTTTAGGCTCTTTTAATATACGCACAAGCTCATCTTCTGTAAGACCGTTAAGAGTAACAACAACAGGAAGCCTGCCAACAAATTCTGCTATAAGACCATATTTAATAAGGTCCTGTGGCTGAATTTGCTTAAGAAGCTTATCTTCGTCATGGTCAAGCTTGCTGTGAACCTTAGCTCCAAAGCCTATTACTTTCTGACCAATTCTGTTTTCGATT
>CALWHO010000098.1 GCA_944380405.1 uncultured Lachnospiraceae bacterium | reverse complement strand
GTCAAAATATGTAAAGCCATTTTCCAAAAACATATCGAAAAGAGCTTCTATTTTCTCATAGTTAAATGATGTCTGGTCATCATCTTTTAAAATAGGCATTCTCATGCAGCCAAAACCCAGTTTTTTTCCTGTGTAATTCATAATTCAAGTCGCCTCCTAGTTTAAATTAACTTTTTTTAATTATAACATTATAAAACTGCAATACAAACAAAAAAACCTCCTATTTTTTCAGAAGGTTTTTTGTATAGTTTTATATATTTTATTTCTTTTCTTTACCAAATGCCTTATATCCACTTTTTATGGCATCAAATGCACAGGCATCTTTACATTCTCCGCATCTTATACATTCGGCAGAATTTATATTTTTCAATATTTCAACATTCATTTTGCACTGTCTTTCGCATGCTTTACAGCCAGTGCATTTTTTAGTATCTACTTCCATTTGATAAAAGCTCAGTCTGTTAAAAAGCCCATAAAAAGCACCTAATGGGCAGATATATTTACAAAATGGTCTGTAAATAATAATTGAAAGCACAACAACAACTATAAGTATGCCCATTTTCCAGCTGAAAAGAAAACCTATCTGGCTTCTTAATATTTCATTTGTACTTACAAGCTGAATACCACCTTCAAGTGTTCCAACAGGACAAATAAGTTTGCAAAAATATGGTGAACCTATGCCAAACTGATTTACCAAAAATATAGGCATAAGTATTACAAACACGACTGCTATAACATATTTCAAATACCTAAGGGGTCTATCTATGTCTTTAGGCACATTTATTTTTGGAATTGGTATTTTGTGGAGCAAATCCTGTATAAGACCAAAAGGACACAAAAAGCCGCATATAAGTCTTCCAAATATTACTCCAAAAAGCATTATAATGCCAAAAACGTAATATGAAAATTTACGCTCTCTTCCGCTTAATACTGCCTGCAAAGCACCTATTGGACAGGAACCAACAGCACCTGGACAGGAATAACAGTTAAGCCCTGGTACACACATAACCTTTGTATTTCCTGTATATATTTTGTTTTGGAGAAATCCAAATATATATCCATTTGTAAATGCTGCTGCTATAAGCTGTATAATTGTGCGTTTATTTTTATTTTTCATTAACCCACCCCTATACATTCAAGGCATATTTTAACGGCTTTTTGAAGCACTGCTAAATGCTCCTGTCTTAAAACACCTATACATATAAAAGCTAAAGATATGCCAAGTATTATAAATTTTTGAAACTTAAAGAGTATATTCATATAAAAATACCTCCTTTAAATTATCCGTTTACTTCTTCAAGAGCTTCATTTATATACTTCATATAATGCTCATATACTCCATCTCTTGGTGCTCCTGTAAGTGTTGTGCCAACAACATTACCATCTTTATCTACAAATATTGTTGTAGGAAGTGAATATATACTGTTCATAATTGCATTATTTACAGAATCACTTCTTAAAAGCACAGTAAATTCTGCTCCGCTTGCTTCAAGGATTTCCTTTGCCAAATCCCTCTGGCTGTCACCATCTTCACAAATACCAATAAGGTTTACATTTTCAGGAAGATTTTTATACACTTCTGCAAGGTCAGGCATTTCCTCTGTACAAGGACCGCACCATGTAGCCCAGATATTAACCATTGTAATATCATAATCGGCAAATATATCGCCTGTAACGGTATTACCGTTTAAATCTGTTGTTTCTATATCCTTAAGGCTTACACCTGAATATGTTGAAGAATTATTTCCACTATTTGCAGCCTCTTCAGGTGGGAAAATAATAATGTTGTCTTTTATTTTGTCATATTCGTTTATAAGCTCTTCAACTGTTATTTTTTCTTCGTCAGTCAATGTAAGTGCAGAAAAATCATCGTTATATTTGAAATAGTATGTTGAACCGTTATATTTTGCAACTTCTTCACTGCCTGAAAAAGCCTGTGAAAAAATCGTATATCTTTCTGAATTTTCTTCTCCATCATCTAAACGGTATATGCCTACAGCAGCAACAGTTTCTGCCTGGACATTAGCCTGCACCTGTGCATACTCCTCTTCTGTCATATCTGCCATATTTTCAAATGATTTTGCTGCTTCATCAATACCCTTTTGGCTTGTAAAATATATACACATATTATTTTCACCAACAAAACCTGATGCAACGGCATCATCAAAAAGAAGCTGACCTAATTTTCCTTCTAAATTTAAGCCAAAGCCAAGTGTTGGGTCTGTAGCTACATAATTATTACCTTCTATCGTAACTTCTTCTCCGGCAACTGTAGTCATTTTTTCGTTGTTATATTTTTCATTTATATAAATACCATTTTCTGTTGTAACTACTTCATTTTCCGTTTTTGTGCTGCATCCGCTTAAAAGCAGTGCAAAAGATAATGATGATAACGCTATAAATTTTAAATATTTTTTCATATTAAACTCATCTCCTTTTTTATTAAGACAGAATACAAATATAACAGGTATTATTTTTTTCAAACCAGTTAAATTTTTTTAATTATAAATTATTAAAAATATACCTGTCAACAACATTATAGCTAAAAATATACTGCATAAAAAAAGCCCTTATATTTTTAATTTTAAGGACTTTTAATTATGTTTTATTTACTTTTTATTATTTATTTTTTCAATGGCTTCTTTAAGCTTGTCAAAACCAAACATTGCTCCATACGATACTAAAAAACCCACCACAACAGCCGAAATATTGTTATACCATGTAACATCAATAGCACTGTATTTGCAGTATAAAACATATGAAAACACTGTAAGAAACTGAGAAACAATAACTGTTAAAATCTCTGTTGGTATAAAAGAATATGTAATCTTTTTTAAAACTTCTGTTACAATATTTGTTACTACAGTCAGAAACCCAAGGACAGTTATAATAATACTTAAATCCATTCAAAATCACCTCTTTTTTAATTATAAAAAACTGTTTTCGTGGCAGCATCTGTTATAAAGCTCAACTATATACTTATACTCTTCATCAATAACACCGTTTTCAATATTACGCTTTTTTATTAATTCCTCATATTTACCGTGTTGTTGAAGTATATGCGTAAACTCATCTTTTGTATGCTTTCTTTTGTGTCTGCAGCTGTTAGCAAAATCAAGTATTTCCCATCTTATTTGCTCTACCCTTGTTTCATCGCTTTCTTCCCAAAGCAAATCAACCTTTTCCTCCAGATTAGAAATGCTTTTTCGTGTTTCCTCATTAAGCTTTTCACCAAGCCATTTTAGAAACATTGAAACAGGATTTATTTTCACAGGTGTAATTTCAAAAAGTATGCTTGCAGAAATAAATATTAATGCGTAAAAGCCGCCTTTTGTCTGTATTATATTTATAAATTCATCAAGTAACCCCATAACTAAATTTAAATATTTAATCCCTCCTTTGTATATATGTTACTGTTTCTGCTGTCTTAACATAACAATATCACTAAAATATGTTACCTGTGTTACCCTTTTTTACGGCATAAAAAAACACCGACATAGTCGGTGTTTTAGGGTGTCGAAAAAATCGACACCCTT
>CALWHO010000097.1 GCA_944380405.1 uncultured Lachnospiraceae bacterium | reverse complement strand
CAACAATAGACGCATTAAGACAAAGCTAAAGGGCTTGCCGCCTGCTATTTACAGACAACAAGCCCTTATGGCTTCTTGAACAGTTTTTATTTAAAATTTTTGTCTAACTTTTTGGGTTCAGTTCATTTTTTGTGGGTTTTTATTTTTGCAATTTTTTTATATTTCTTTCTGAAATAAACCATTTTCGCCTTTTGCAAACAAAAAGCCTTTTTTGCCGCTTCCGTCTGTAACATATATGCAGGCAGGAATTTTATTTTCATCAATAAATTTTTTAAATTCATTCCATGGGTCTATGCCTAAAGTCTTCATAGAAGTTATTATCTGCTGTACTTTTAAAGCAGTTATTCTGTCTGAATTTATTATAAATCCAGGACCTGTTGAATATGCACTGCACCAAAGGTCATCATCAAGCTTTTCAAGCTCACCTTCTGCAGAAACAGACTCTTCATGTGGGTTTCCTATTACACTTCCTGATATAGGTCCATTGGTCCATGCATTTATTGTAATTGCTGTAGCCTTTATATATTGGGGCAAAACAGCAGCGGCATTTGCAAGACTTATATCTAAGTCTACAGCACTTTTATTTTGGGGCAGTTTAATGTGGTCTTTTAAATTACAAAGGGGATTTTCGCCATATACAAAATCATTATTAAAAAGCACTGCTGCTGCATATTTTTTGTTTTCAACAGTATCTGAAACACCATAAAAACTGTATTTTCTCATTTTATAACAGCTCCCAAAGGATATTCTTTCAAAACAGCCTCTGCCATAGCTTTATTTATAATATTAATGTCGTTTTCTTTTACAGAACCACAAAAAGCCTCCATAGCAGCCTTTGCCTCAACAAAAGGTCCAGGCAAATTAATAACAAGTGTGTTATTTATATATCCACAGACAAGCTTACACCAAAGATGACCATTCTTACCGAAAAGGCAGCTATTTACGCTTTTATCAAGAGCCTTTTCAAGTGCTGTATGTGTAAAGTCCTTACTTAAAGTGTCGCTATATCTATGACCGCCGCCAGAGCCGCCTATAAGAACAATAAGGTCTGCATATTGGCTTGCATTTTCAACAGCAGTTTTTATAGAATCTTCGTCATCGTTTATAGGCGCTTTTCTTGTTACTTCTATTTCAGGGTTAAGCTTTATAAGAAGGTGCATAGCCTCACTGCTATCTGTATCCTGAACAATGCCAGAACGTATCTCGTCACCAGTTGGCAGTATTACGGCATTTTTAATCATTATTAAGCCACCTTTCACGGGCACAGTAATTGCCGTCTCTTTCTTTTACGGAGTTAAAGTCTACTTCAACTATTCTTTCAGCAGCAAGCTTTGCTACTTCCAAAGGAGAAACACCCTCTGCTGCTGCAATAGTTTTAATTACGCCTTTTTCATCTTTTAATATCTGCACAGGGTCTATACCATAAACGTCCATATCTATTGAGTTACCTGTTACGCCTATTACTCTTACTATTGTCTTAAACTTATCCATAAGAAGTCTTTCAACTTCTGTTGTGTTAAGACCATGTATATCAAGCCCCTGCACCTTAAGAACAGTTTTGTCGGCATATACAATTATATTATTTGAATTTTCTTCCATTTATCGTCATTCCTTTAAATTACAAGCTCTTTTTCAAATACTATTTCGCTTACTTTATGCTTTTTGCCGTCTGTTACGCCCGGTATAAGCTCATCAGCACGAGCAATTACCTCTTCTTCTGTAAGGTTAAGTTTTTCGTGCATCCATTCTCTTGTGCAGCCTACGCTGTCAAGCTCTGCCTGAGCTGATGGCTGAATACGGTCAAAGTCTATTTCGCTGCCTAATGCTCTTGCAACAGAAAGAACAACAGGTGAACAGCCAAGCTCTCTTGCTGGAACACAGCCGCATTTTAAAGCACGAATTGTTTTTTCTGCAATTACTTTTTTATCGCATACTATACAAGGTATTTCTCTTTTAAGTGTTTTTGCATACTCCCCTGAGTTATGAGCAGTTTCGCCTGCATGGAACTGTGGATGTGGGAAAACACGTCCAAACTGTTCTGCAACTGTCATGCCTATGCCTACAGAAATTTCTTCGCCTGTATAGCCTACAATTACATTACCGTCATTAATACATTCAAGCTGTCCAAGTATTGGGAATATAAGCTCTTCCATTGTTATAATATTCATCATTTCTGTTGCGGAGTTATTATTTGAAGCTCTGCCTGTAATTGTTACGTTATGAACAGGTATAAGTTTTTTTGCAGGGTCTGGACCTCTGAAAAGCTTTCTCTCTGGGAAAAGCTTTTTCCACTGTATAAGGTGTGGTTCATCTTTAATACGCTCTTCAGAATATGGAATTTCTGCCATAGGAAGTATACCGAAATCTTCGTTTACCTTACCACCATCAGCAGCACCCATACGCACAATAGCACCTTCAACCACAAGACCGTCGCTTGTTGTTGTTATGGCATTTTTATCAAATATGTTTATGGCAACAGGCCCTGTAAATTCCTTTGCTACCTTTATAATAGCTTCGTCCTGTGTTAAACCTGCTTCCTCTATTTCATCTGCAAACATAAATACTACTGTTACAGGTATTATTTTTCCGTCAAGAAGTCCCTCTGGTATCATTAAATATCTCATTTATTGTCATCTCCCTTACAAATTAGTGAAGTCCTATTTTTGGTCTGTGGTCAACTATGTTTGTACATCCGTCAAACTCAACTTCTTCTGTTGGGTGTATAATATTTATAACCTCAAGAACTATTTTTTCTGTCTTACCGTCTTTGTCTTTTCCTTTTACAAGCACAGTGTGCATTGTTTCAGGCACTCTTGGTATAACAACAACCTCTACTGAATCAATATTTTCCATTTCTGCAAGGTCTGTTACAGCATCTTCTATACGTCCTGTTCTTAAAGACTGCATTTTGGCACTTTTAAGATTTTCAAGACCTCTTATAGTAACTGACTTTTCTTTTTTACCATGCTTTGCTGCATTATGCATTTTTTCTATAAATTCAGTAAGCTTTGTATGCATTAGCTTCATAATATCCGCTCCTTTGTATATATAAACAAAATTAAAATCAAACCTAAATGCCGGTATACCGGTTCTTTAAAATTATATTAAGGCTCTTATTTTATTTTGTCAATACGATTAAAATAAAATATGTGTAATTTATTGAAATTGTAAGACCTTTTATTGACCAAATAGACACTTTAACATATAATATACACGCAAAGAAAATTACAAAGGAGGGCTAAAATAATGGAAAAATATACTCCTCTTCAGGAAAAAGCATATCAATATCTTAAAGAAGAGATTTTAAAAGGCAGATTTCAATATGGCAAGTTTTATTCAGAAACAAAAATAGCTGCCGAAACCGGTCTTTCACGTACACCTATAAAAGATGCTCTCACAAGGCTTTGCCATGCTAAATATGTGGACATAGTACCAAGCAAAGGCTTTTGTCTCCATAAAATAACAAAAGACGATATTAAAAACTCATATGAATTACGCTCTGCCATAGAAGGTTACTGCGTTTCGTCACTTTCATCAGCACTTAATACTCCAAAGGCACAGGAAACAATTAAAAAACTGGAAGAGATTATAAACAGAATGGAAAAGGAAGCCGATGACAAAGAAAACCTAAAAGACTTTCTTCTTTCAGATATGGAACTGCACAAAGTAATACTTAGCTATTCAGGCAACGAAGAATTTTTGGACCTTGCCGACTCATATAATTTAAGGCAGTACGAATACGCAAGAGAAACATTTAAAATACCAGGCAGAACACACACAGCCCATAACGAGCATCTTAAGCTTTTAAATGCCATTAAAAGCGGTTCTTCTGCCGATGCCTTTACAGCTCTTAAAGACCACATGCTAACTACATGTAATCTTGTTCTTAAATCATTAATAGAAGATACAGAAAAATAAAAAAGACAGATTTGAACTGAACCCAAAAAGTTAGACAAAAATTTTAAATAAAAACTGTTCAAGAAGCCATAAGGGCTTGTTGTCTGTAAATAGCAGGCGGCAAGCCCT
>CALWHO010000096.1 GCA_944380405.1 uncultured Lachnospiraceae bacterium | reverse complement strand
AGCACTTTTTGAAAATAGAAATGTAGACTGCTATATACTTAACACAGGCTTTATGATGGATAAAAAGATTCCTAAAGAAGTTACGCTTAAGTGCATAGAAGACATCGTTGAAGAAAAGGCAGAATTTATACCTTGGGGCAACTTTACAAACCTCAAAATTATGAATATCGAAGGCTTTATGCCTGACATGAGCGATACTGTTTATAAACATACATTAAAATCAAGACTTAAAGACAGAGTAGACTTTATAGCAGAAAGAGAAACACTTAAAGACGGCTATGATAAACTTCCAAAAGAAGCTCTTGACGCTCTTGAAGATCTTCTTAATGATGTTGAAAAACATGTAATGCTTTAATTTAAAAATTATAAAAAGGCTTTGGATATAAAAATTCAGAGCTTTCGGACTATAAACAAATTAAAAATGCGGAAAGGTTTGGGAAACAAAGAGTTTCCCAACTTTAATCCGCAGTCGGAATTCATTTCCGACGAGGAAAAGCAGGAGTTTCAAGGCTTTTTAGCCGATGGAACTCCTGCTTTATACTTCTGTCTGCTCGTCAAAGGCTTGAATGAAATGAGCCTTTGACGAAATAGTGTCTACTTTTTTGTTTTTAATTTTACACTTTATTTTTGCTCCCTTATATATTAATATTTTATTTGCCACAATTTTTTTAGGGGAGAAATATATGAAAGCATGGATACTTACAGGTGAAAAAAGCCACCACCTTAAAGATATAGATAAATTTGTAGACAGATTTAAAAAACACTCCATAGACATGGAAAAAATAAATGTTTCGTCAATAGATATAATAAATACAAACGATAAAGACACAATTTCTATAAATGGCGAAAAAATTAATGTGCCGCCTCTTATAATATCAGCATATTTCGGCAATATAGATTTTAAAAGCCTTATGATTACAAAAATACTGGAAAATAAAAATACTCTTATATTTAACAGCTCATACTGCATAGAAACAGCCAGAAATAAACTTAAAACATACATTATAGCCGATAGCCTAAACTGCAGCATATTGTCACCAAAAACTATGGTGCTTACAGAAAATTCATCACAGCAGTTTGTAGAAAATAATTTTTCATACCCTCTCATACTTAAAATAAATAGCGGCAGCAAAGGCGACGGTGTGGAAATAGCCCATAGCTTTAATGATTTAATCAAAAAAGCCAACTCCTTAAAAGAAAAATATAATGATGAAATACTCATTCAGGAATATATTTCATCATCAAAAGGAGTTGACATAAGAGTAATAGTATGCGGCGGAAAATATATAACATCTTTCAGACGTGAAAACTCAAAAAGCTTTAAATCAAACCTTGCTGATGGCGGCTCTATTGTTTTTACATCGCCTGATGAAAAAATAATAAAAGCATCAGAAAAAATAGCCTCTGCCCTTGATATGAACCTTGGCAGTGTTGATTTTCTTTTAGGTGAAAATGGTAATTATTACTTATGTGAAGCTAATGCCATGCCTGGAAACTCATATAGCGAAGCAGCTAAAGCACAGGGCATTAAAGACCCATTTGATGACGTAATAAAAAATATAATAGAGCAAATAAAAACCACAGAGAAATAATAATACTCTGTGGTTTTTTAATAAGCCTTTGACGAAATGGTGTCGACCTTTTCGACACCATTTTTTATTACATTAAATTTTCAGGGTTGAGGCATTCAAGCTCTGGAATTACAAATAATCCGTCTTTTCTTATAAGCACATCATCAAAATAAATTTCACCACCACCATATTCAGGTGTCTGAATCATAACAAGATCCCAGTGAATAGCTGATTTGTTGCCGTTTGGTGCATCATCATAGCACATACCAGGTGTGAAATGTATGCTGCCTCGTATTTTTTCATCAAAAAGAATGTTGTTCATAGCCTTTGTGATGTAAGGGTTTACGCCTATGGCAAACTCACCAACATATCTTGCGCCTTCGTCTGTATCAAATATTTTTGTAAGTCTTTCTGTGTCGTTGCCACTGCATTCCACAATCTTTCCGTCTTTAAATGTAAGTGATACATTTTCAAATGTAAATGAATTGTATTCACTTGGTGTGTTGTATGTTATAGTACCGTTTACTGAATTTTTAACAGGCGCTGTGTAAACTTCACCGTCAGGAATGTTGCAGTGACCAGCACATTTTATAGCTGGAATGTCCTTTATTGAAAATGTTATATCTGTGCCTTTGCCCACAATATGCACCTTGTCTGTTTTATTCATAAGCTCAACAAGGTTATCCATAGCATCGCTCATTTTGCCGTAGTCAAGGTTACATACGTTGTAATAAAAATCCTCAAAAGCCTCAAGGCTTGTGGAAGCAGACTGTGCCATGCTTGGTGTTGGGTATCTGAGGACAACCCATTTTGTATGAGGTACTCGTATATCATTTACAGGTCTTGTTACAAGAACTGAATACATTTTAAGCTTTTCTTCTGGTACATCTGCAAGCTCTGTAAGGTTTTCGTCACCTCTTACACCTATATATGCCTGCATGTGACGCATTTTTTCGCACTCAAGCTCTGCCATAAGCTTAAGCTGCTCTTCTGTTGCTCCAAGAAGCATTTCTCTTTCAACATCGCTTGTTTTTATTTCAACAAAAGGTGTGCCGCCTGCTTTATATACTTCTTTAATAATCTGTTTTACAAGAGGTATAGGGTCTTTGCCGTGGCAGCTAATCATTACGTTTTCGCCTTTTTGTACTCTGCATGAGTAGTTTACAAGATTTTTTGCTAATGTCTTAATTCTTTCGTCCATATATGTCACTCCTTTTATATCCTCCAATACAATCCTTATTCTACTACTTTTGCCCAAAATGTCAAAAATATTTATGCAAAAAAATATGGCAGGCTTTTTAAACCTGCCATATAAAAACTCTAATTAGTATTCTATTACTTCCATTACATCACTTGGTGTAACAGAGCCTTCTTCAATTACGCCGCATTCTGTAAGCCAGTCAATACCGTCCTGCCATACTTCTTCTTTCTGTGAAAGGAAAGGTGCATCATCATGCTCCATCATAGGAAGGAGTATTTCAACGCTCTTTTTCTCAACATCTTCGCTTAATGGGAAGTTTTCTTCATTCTGGTTATTAAGAAGTATTGATAAAGCTTCTTCTGGGTTATTTTTCATGTCTTCAAAGCCCTTTGCAGATGCTCTTAAAAATGCTGCAAGTTTATCTTTCTCTTCTGCAAGCTGTGTTTCGCCTGTTACAAGCACATGACCATAGTAGTCAGGCACACCATACTCATTAGGGAAGAAATAATTAACTTCAAAGCCATATTCTTCAAGCTGTGGCACTTCGTGGTTTACAACACAGCCGTATGTAACATCAACATTGCCTGTTGTAAGTGAGCTCATAAGGTCAAAACCAACATCTATCATGTTTACATCGTCAATAGAGCCGCCAGCCTGTTCAACAAGGTATTTTGTTATGGCTTCGCTAAGCTCTGTACCGCCATGACCTAAAGTCTTTCCTGCTAAATCCTGAGGACCTGTAATGCCGCTTTCTGAAAGTGAAAGATAAATATCAACAGGCTCCTGAATAATAGCACCTATTGCCTTAACAGGCACGTCATTTCTTGCATTTGCAAGTATTGTATCATGCATGTAATAAATGCCTGCGTCTGCCTTGCCTGCTGCTGTAAGTGTTATAGGGTCTGTTGTGTTTGATGGGAACTGTACTATTACATTAAGCCCTTCTTCTGCATAGTATCCTTTTTCAATAGCTGTGTAAATATAGCTGTGAACAGCATTTGGATACCAGTCAAGAACTACTGTAAAGTCTTCAAGCTCCTTATTTTCTGTTGTTTCTGCTGAAGCTGATGCACTTGCTGCTGAAGAAGAAGCGCTTTCTTCAGAGCTTTGACAGCCGCCAAGTATAAATACTGTGCCCATTAAAAGAGCCAATAATCTTTTTTTCATTATAATTCCTTCCTCCATTTTATAATTTTGTTTTCCAAAATATTTATAATGCCTACAATTATCATTGCCACAACAGAAAGAAGCACAACAGGAGCAAATACGCCAGCTCCATCCAGCTGTGTCATCATTCTTTTGCTGAAGTATCCAAGACCACTTTGAGCACCCAGCCATTCAGCTATTGCAGCACCTATAATGCTTAAAGGCACTGCCATTTTTATAGCAGAAAAGAAATTAGGCAGAGCCTGAGGCATTTTAAGTTTTAAAAATATGTCTTTTTTAGTAGCTCCGTAAGTAATTAAAAGCTCCTCCATTTCCCTTGAAGTGCCTTTAAAGCCGTCATAAACTGTTATGGCAATAGGGAAAAATGTAATAAGTATTGTTACAAGAACCTTGCTCCATATAGAGTACCCAAACCAAAGCACAAAAAGAGGTGCTATGGCAGTTGTAGGTATTGTCTGAGAAGCCACAATAACAGGATAAAGAGCATTTTCAATCATTTTGTTCATGTCCATAATAACTGCAAGGAATATGCCCAAAACTATTGAAATTACAAGACCAAGAGCTGTTACAGACATAGTAGCAGGAAGCTGTACCAAAAATAAAGTTTCCCTAAGTTCCCAAAGCCTTATTATTATCTGCACAGGTGTTGGAAGTATGTAGGGTGCATTTATAATCATGGCAATGCCTTGCCATAAAGCCAAAAGGCAGATGGCAAGTATTAAAGCTGGAATATTTTTTCTCATGCTTCGCCCTCCTGTCTTAATTTTTTAATAAGGCTTTCTTTAAGCTCAACTATGTCTCCTCTTTTCATGTCCTCTCTTTTTCTTTCATCAGAAAGAGGAACTACCACCTCTTCAAAATGAGTCACTGGTCTATCTGTTATTACAAATATCTTTTTAGAAAGGAATATAGCTTCCTCAACATCGTGAGTAACAAAAAGCACTGTTTTGTTGTGTTTTTTGCACTCCTCTAAAAGCCATTCCTGAAGTGATATTTTTGTAAGTGAGTCAAGAGCAGAAAAAGGCTCGTCAAGAAGCATAAGGTTACAGCCAGAAAGTATAGTTCTTGCAAATGATGCTCTTTGCCTCATGCCACCTGAAAGGTCTTTTGGGTATTTGTTTCTGTAGTCCCAAAGCCCAACTTCTTTAAGCATTTCCTCTGCCTTTTCATGCATTTGAGATCTGCTTTTTTTCTGTATCTCCATTGAAAGGCAAATATTTTGCTCTATAGTTCTCCAAGGAAAAAGCAGGTCTTTTTGTGGCATATATGCACTGTAGTTTTTCTGTTTTTCAATAGAAATACCATTTACAAGTATCTCGCCTTTTTCTGCCTTTTCAAGACCGTTTATAAGACGAAATACTGTGCTTTTGCCACAGCCGCTTTTGCCTATAATGCTTATGAAATCACCTTCATCAACAGTAAATGAAAGGTTTTCAAGCATTTTGTAGTCGTCTTCGTCATATTTAAAAGAGACATTTTTAAATTCCAACATATTAAATTACATCTCCTTGTTCCAAGCCATATCCCAGAACATATACTCATATCTGCTGCAGTCAACAAGTATTTTTTCAAGATTTTCAATCTGTTTTTCTGTGTAGTTTTCTGTAAGTCTGTCAACAAGGTCTATCATAACATCATTGCAGTCTCTAAATTCCTTTGATGTGTATGTATTAATCCAGTGACCATAAAACTCGTGGTCTTTTGAGCCAGGAATAGTTTCCATAAAGTCACCAATAAGCTTGTAGCTCCAAGAGCAAGCAAGAACAGCTGCTGCAAGCTCCGCAAGACCTTCCTTAAAAGAAATAGAAATCATGTAGTTTGTATAGCTTTCTGTAACAAGGCTTTTTTCTGCATTATCAATCATATCCTTTGTAATGCCAAGGCGTTTTAAATAGTCCTGATGAACAGCATTTTCTGTGTCAAGAGTAGCCTTAATAAGGTCGGCAAATATTCTCATATCGCTTTCTTTTTCTGCCTTAATTACACCAAGAGCAAATACCTTTGCATACTGCATAAGGTAAAGGTGGTCCTGAAGCATATAAAATCTGAAATTATCCACAGGAAGTGTGCCATATGCAATACCTTTTACAAAAGGATGCTCGTTGTAGCTTTCCCAAATGTCATTTACTTTTAAACGCAGTCTGTCTGATACTTTCATTTAATAACCTCTCCTTTTTTTGTAAATAAAAAAACCATTTTCCTGTAGAAAATGGTTTAAAATGTTTTTTTTACGTAAAAAACAATAATATCACACTCCCTACAGCGGTACTAACCGCATCAGGTTCAAAGGGACTCTCTCAGCTTCGGCTTTTTTAAACAAAAACCAACGCACCCCTGCTTTTTTATTCAGTTAAGTGGATTATATACCAAAACTTTTCCAATGTAAATAGATTTTATATTGAAATAATAAGTATAAAATTTATTTTTTACACAAAAAACAGGGAACCTTTATATAAAAAACACTGTATTATTTATAATTAAGTAGTATTTATATTTATTTTCAAAAAACACTTTACTTTTTCAAAAAATATACTATTATTATATAGCGTACTAATACTTTGCGTACTAAATAGTTATGGAGGCGTATTTGCATGGACGAAAAACTGCTTCTTGATTTTGCCATAAGCGTAGGCGAAATTATGCTTGAAAGCGGAGCAGAAACCCAAAGAGTAGAAGATACAATGGAAAGAATACTTTCCACAAGCACATATAATCTTATGCCGGAAACATTTGTAACGCCCACAGGTCTTTTTGCAGGCATAACAGGGCCATTAAGCGGAAGTGTTACAAAGGTTAAGCGTATACAAAAGCGAAGCATAAATCTTGAAAAAGTTTCTGCCGCAAACGAGCTTTCAAGAGATTTTGTTTCAGGAAAAATAGGCCTTAGAGAAGCCTTTGACAGACTTAATGAAATTTCTCTTCTGCCAGACTATAAGCTTCATATCCAGCTTATAGCATATACACTTATACCTTTTGCATTTACACTACTTTTTAACGGCACCATAAGAGATTCAATATGGGCAGCTTCAACAGGGTTTATACTTACGTTTGTAACGGACTTTTTAACAAGAAATAAAACTGCAGGCTTTTTAAAAAGTTTCCTTTGCGGTTTATCAATTACAATACTTGTTGTAATTTATTACTATCTTAATATGACAGATAACTACGAAATAATAATAAAAGGCGCCATAATGCCCCTTGTTCCTGGATTTGCTATTACAAATGCAGCAAGGGATATTATGTACGGCGACTATATATCAGGCGGAGCCATGATTATAGATGCGGCTCTTACGGCAGTTTTCGTTGCTGCTGGCGTAGCTACAGGGCTTATGTTCCTTCATGATATGTTTGGAGGTGTATTTGTTTGAACCTGCCATATTTTATGCAGTTTTTCCTTGCATGGATTTCATCATTTGGCTTTGCAATACTTTTCAACTGTCCAAGAAAAGAGCTTTTTGCATGTGGAGTATGCGGCGGTTTTGCCTGGGTAATATACACATTTATATACCTTTCAACAATAAACGAACCTTTTGGCGTTTTTGTTGGTGCTGTTGCAGCTGCTGCTCTTTCAAGAATTTTTTCTTACAGACATAAGGCTCCTTCAACAGTATTTCTCATTCCAGGCGTAATACCTCTTGTGCCTGGTTCACAGATGTACAGCACTATGAAGGCAGTTCTTTCAATTAACATTTATGATACATTTCTTGAAGCTATAAAAGCACTTCAGTTTGCAGGACTTATTGCTCTTGCAATTATACTTATATTCTCACTTCCATATAAATATTTTGAAGTGGGTAAACAGCGTGATTAATAACTATAAAAAAATCCGAGAGATATATTCTCTCGGATTTTTAAACATATGAACAAAATCTTTTTATACTTCTGTCTACTCGTCAAAAGCTTGAATGAAATGAGCTTTTGACGAAAGGTTGTTGACAAAGTCCACAACCTTTTTATTTAACTGCAATTACCTCAACTTCGCAAAGAAGGTTTTTAGGTAATGTCTTAACTGCAACACAGCTTCTTGCTGGTTTTCCTGTAAAATATTTTTCGTATACAGCATTAAATTTATCAAAATCATTCATGTCTGCTAAAAAGCATGTTGTTTTTACAGCATTTTCAAAAGATGTTCCTGCCTCATCAAGTATAGCGCCTATGTTTTTCATAACTCGCTCAGCCTGAACTTCTATTGTGTCTCCGTCAATCTCTCCTGTTTCAGGCATAAGAGCCACAACACCAGATGTAAAAACAAAGCCATTTGCCTTTACTGCCTGTGAATATGGACCAATAGCAGCAGGAGCTTTTTTTGTAGATATTTTTTTCATACTTGTGCCTCCTTTTTAAATGCTTTTGCCCTTTGACTTGTTTGCTTCAAGTCTTTTGAGCCATTTTCCGCTTTTTAAATAAATTGTGTATATTGTATTGGAACTTATAGGTGCAGCTATCCAGGCAGCTGCAACACCATAGAAGCCAAAACCTAATATATTTGCAAATAAATATGCCACAGGAACTCTAAGTATAAGCTGGGCAAATATTGTATTTTTAAGGGCAAACATAGCGTTTCCTGTGCCCTTTATAAAGCCCATTAATGGATAATATATACCATAAAGCAGATACATAAAGCAAGAAACTTTAAGGTATCTTGCAGCCATGTCTACTACCTGAGGGTCGTCATTAAATATACCTGCAAAGAAATGACCGAAAAAGAACATAGCTGCCATAAGAACAATATTAAAAGGTATTATTAACTTTCTGCCTGCTTTTATACCATCAACAGCTCTTTCAACCTGACCTACGCCAAGGTTCTGGCTTGTAACAGCTGCCACAGAATCGTTTACGGCAGTACATGGAAGTATTGCAAAGCTATCAAGCTTTACACATATGCCATAAGCTGCACTGGCTGCAAGACCAAATGAGTTTACAATACCGTTTAATGCAAGGTATGCCACGTTAATTGTTGCCTGCTGAAGAGCAGAAGGGAAACCTATTCTAACAAGGTCTTTGGCAACATCTTTGTCAAATGTCCAATCCTTTGGACTAAATGTAACAATATGCTTTTTGCTTCTAAAATAAACAATACTTAAAACAAATGAAAGAGCCTGACTTATTACAGTTGCAAGAGCAGCACCTTCTACCTCCATGCCCATTTTAGCCAAGAATATGTAGTCCAAAACTATGTTGGCACAGCATGAAATTATAACAAAATACATTGAGCTTTTTGAATCGCCAAAACCTCTTTGCATAGCACACACAAGGTTATACCCAAGAGTAAATACCATTCCTGCAAATATTATCCTTAAATACAAAAGAGCATCTTCAAAAGCCTCCTGAGGCGTTTTAATCCAGCTTAAAATATGGGGCGACAACACAAAACCGAGTATTGTAATTAATACGGCAGCACCTATAAACATTGTTATGGCTGTATTGGCAACTTTTTTAATTCTTTCTTCGTCACCTATACCCATAAGACTGCCTAAAAGTATTGTAACACCAAGACCCATGCCAGCAACTGCCATAAAAAGCAAATTCATAACAGGGCCGCTTATAGAAACAGCAACTGTGCCTACAGTACCAATATATTTTCCTGCAAAATACATATCCACAGCATTATAAAGTGCCTGAAATAAGTTTGAAATAACAACAGGCACAGCAAACATAAATATCTGCTTATTAAGGCTGCCTGATGTAAAATCATGTTTAAGCAATTTTAATACCCCATTCCTCTTTTTTATTTTCACACACAACAAAAAACCTCTCAGCCAAATAGCCAAGAGGTTTTTAAAAGTGCCCAGAATCGGAATCGAACCAATGACACGAGGATTTTCAGTCCTCTGCTCTACCAACTGAGCTATCTGGGCACAACACAGATATTATAACCCTCACAAAATCAAAAGTCAATATATTTTTTATATTTTACAACAAAAAAACACCGACATAAATGTCGGTGTCTTTTATACTCAGATTACTGAGCTGTTTTGCTTTCGTTAAATTTGTTAACAGCTTCTGTAAGCTTTGGAACGATAACCTTAAGGTCAGCTACGATACCAAGGTCAGCTACCTGGAAAATTGGAGCAGCTTCGTTCTTGTTGATAGCAACGATGAAGCCTGAGTTTTCCATACCAGCAACGTGCTGAATAGCACCTGAGATACCACATGCAACGTAAAGGTCAGGTCTAACTGTTTTACCTGTCTGACCAACCTGACGGTCTTTTTCAATCCAGCCAGCGTCAACACAAGCTCTTGAAGAACCAACTTCAGCGCCAAGTGCTTTAGCAAGGTCTCTGATGATGCCGAAACCTTCTGGGCCGCCAACACCACGTCCGCCTGAAACGATAAGTTTAGCTTCTGTAAGGTCAACAGCTTTCTTTTCTGACTTAACAACTTCAAGAATTTCGATGTTCATGTCTTCAGGTACGAAATCTACCTTGAATTCAATAAGTTCACCTTTTCTTGTTGTGTCTTTAGCGATTTTCTTCATAACGCCTGGACGTACTGTAGCCATCTGTGGTTTAGTTCTTGGGCACATAAGTGTAGCCATAAGGTTACCACCGAATGTAGGACGAGTCATAAGGAGAGCTCTTTCAGGATCTGTACAACCGCAAGCAACTTCTCTGTCTAATTCTTCCTGTTCTTTAGCCATTCTAAGGCCTGTACAGTCAGCAACGAGACCTGTCTTGATACGGCTTGCAAGACGTGGAGCTACGTCACGGCCAATTGATGATGCACCGAAGAGCATAATTTCTGGTTCAAATTCTTTGCATACAGCTGTAAGAGCTTTTGTATATGGTTCTGTAGCGAAGTCTTTGAGCATTGGGTCTTCAACTAAGATAACCTTGTCTGCACCATAGTGATATAATTTATCTACTTCGCCTTTAACGTCGCCGCCTAATAATACAGCAACAACCTGCTCTTTTAAATCTGCATTTAATCTTGTAGCTTCGCCAATAAGCTCAAGGCCAACACCCTGAACTTTATTGTTTCTCTGCTCAATTACTACGAAAATATCTTTACTCATTGTAGGGTTTCCTCCTTGTGTTTGATTTTATCGAAAATAATTAGATGATGTGTTTTTCATCAAGTTTTTCAATGATAGCTTCAACAAACTTTTCTGCTGAAAGGTCTTTAAGGATTGTACCAGCACCTTTAAGATCTTTTGTGAATGATTTGTAGATGTTTGTTGGAGAACCCTTTAAGCCGATCCATTCAACTTCAATAAGGTCTTTGATGTCTTCAAAGCCGATAACCTGAATGTCTTTTTCATATGCGTCAACGATACCGCTAACTGTCATATATCTTGGCTCAGCAAGTTCAGCTATTGCTGTAAGAAGGCAAGGAGTTTTAATTCTGATAATGTGGTATCCATCTTCAAACTGTCTCTTAACTGTGATAGCTTCTGGTTTAGCATCGATAACTTCTTCAACATATGATACCTGTGGAACACCAAGTTTTTCTGCAAGCTGTGGACCAACCTGAGCTGTGTCACCGTCGATAGCCTGACGGCCTGTGATGATGATGTCATAGCCGATTTTCTGTAAAGCACCTGCAAGGATACCTGATGTAGCATATGTGTCAGAACCACCGAATTCTCTACCTGAAACAAGTACAGCTTCGTCTGCACCCATAGCTAAAGCTTCTCTTAAAGCTACGTCTGCCTGTGGAGGTCCCATAGTAACAACTGTTACTGTACCGCCGATTTTTTCTCTTAACTGTAAAGCAGCTTCGATACCTGTTTTGTCATCATGGTTAATAATTGTAGGCATAAGATCTCTTCTAAGAGTGCCTGTTACTGGGTCTACTTTAACTACGCCGCCAGTTGTGTCTGGAACCTGTTTAATACATACAACGATTTTCATCTCGTGTTCTCCCTCCGAAATAATTATTTTTTTCTAAGTTTCCTGTCAATTATTTAAGCATTGGGCCGCTGATAACCATCTTCATAGCTTCAGATGTACCTTCGTAGATTTCTGTAATCTTAGCGTCTCTCATAGCTCTTTCAACAGGATATTCTCTTGAGAAACCGTAACCGCCGAATAACTGAACGCAGCCACGAGTTACTTCGTTAGCAACATCTGATGCGAATAATTTACACATAGCAGCGTAAACAGCATAATCTTCATGGTTGTCTTTAGCTGTAGCAGCTCTCCAAACAAGAAGACGAGCAGCGTCTACCTTTGTCTGCATTTCAGCAAGTTTGAACTGTGTGTTCTGGAATTTAGCGATTTCTCTACCAAACTGTTTTCTTTCTTTAACATATTTGATAGCTTCGTTGATAGCACCCTGAGCAAGACCTACTGACTGAGCGCCGATACCGATACGACCGCCGTTAAGAGCTGTCATAGCGATCTTGAAGCCCTGGCCTTCTTTACCAAGAAGTCTATTAGCAGGAACTTTAACTGCATCATAAATAACTTCACAGTTAGAAGCAGCTCTGATACCCATACGAGGGATGTTAGCGCTTACTGAAAGACCTTCCATTGTTCTGTCAAGAACGAAAGCTGAAAGACCTTTCTGTCCTTTTGATCTGTCTGTAAGAGCAAATACAACAAATGTGTCAGCAAAGCCTGAGTTTGTTGTGAATACTTTTGTACCTGTAAGTGTGTAGTATGAACCATCTTCTGATTTGATAGCTTCTGTCTGAACACCGCCGGCGTCTGTACCTGCACCTGGCTCTGTTAAACCAAAGCAGCCTACTTTAGAACCGTCTACAAGTGGTCTTAAGAATTCCTGTTTCTGTTCCTCAGTACCGAACTCATTAATGCATGAGCAGCAAA
>CALWHO010000095.1 GCA_944380405.1 uncultured Lachnospiraceae bacterium | reverse complement strand
AATGCTCTTTCAAACATTACATTAAGGCGTTTAAGCTCTTCTATTTTTTCAGGAGACATATTTTTGCAGGCATGCTTCATTGCCAAAACTTCAAGAGAAGAACGTATTTCCATTATGTTTTTAATGTCTTCAGCACTTATGCTTAATACCTGTGCTCCTTTTCTTGGTATAAGAAGAACAAGGTTTTCCTGCTCAAGCATTCTTAAGGCTTCTCTTACAGGCGTTCTGCTCACCCCAAGCTTGTCTGCCAGCTGGTTTTCCAAAAGTCTCTCTCCAGGCTTAAGGTCGCCTTTTAATATGGCATCTCTAAGGTTATTAAAAACAACCTCTCTAAGAGGCAGATATTCATTTGCATTAACATTAAATGTATACTCCATTATATATTTCCCCTTCCCAAAAATAATGTCATATAGTAGCAGTAGAATATACTTCTTTTATACCAAATATATTTTTTATCTCCTCAGCAGCCTTGTCAGCTGTTTCTTTATCTTTAAAAAATGCAAATACTGTTGGCCCGCTTCCGCTCATAAGTGCATTTTCAGCTCCCAGATAAATAAGTTTTTCTTTAATTTCCTTTATAATAGGATGTGCCGGTATTGTTACGCTTTCAAGTACGTTGCAAAGACCGTCACAAATACCTTTCTGGTCGTTATTTTTTATTGCAGAAATAACTTTCTCTGTTTCTGGGCGTTTTTCAACATTTTCAGCCTTAAAGTTTTTATATACAAAAGCCGTAGAAACGTCTATGTCAGCCTTTGCCAGTACCACATTCATTTTTGGAAAATTGCCCAAAAAAGTAAGCTTATCACCAATACCCTCTGCAAGGGCAGTCTTTCCTTCTATACAATAAGGAACGTCTGCACCTAATGTTTTGCCGTGCTTTCTAAGCTCTTCGCTATTTAAACCAAGTGAATAAAGCTCATTTACTGCCTTTAAAACTGCCGCACAGTCTGTACTTCCACCAGCAAGACCTGCTGCAACAGGTATATTTTTATTTATGTTTATGTTTACACCTGTTTTTAAGCCGAATTTTTCAATCATATATTCAGCCGCTCTATAGGCAATATTTCCTCTGTCAGAAGGTAAATCCTCTCTTCCTGAAAAAAGCACAATTTTGTCATCTTCTCTTTTGGAAACTGTTATTTCGTCATAAAGGTCTACGTTTTGCATTATCATTTCAAGGTCATGATAACCGTCAGCTCTTTTCCCAATAACATCAAGAGTAATATTTATTTTGGCATAAGCTTTGTAATTTATTTCATTCATATAATTCTCCATAAAATATATTAAAATTGTATACAATTTCATTATAAACATTTTTAATGTTTAAATCAACATACAATACCGCTAAATTGACATAATATGTATAAAATTTCCAGCTTTTTTGTTACAAATTTCTTACAATTTTAATTTTTTCACAATATGCCATTATTTAGTGCTACAATTATACTGTAAAAAATATATTCATTATTTGGAGGGATTTATATGACACTCATAAAAAAAATTTCAGCCGTTGCCATGACTGCTGCCCTTGCATTTTCAGCAGTTCCAGCATATGCAGCTGAAACAACAACAACAGTTTCTGAACCAGTAGCTGTAAATGATTTAATCTACACAGACTTAAGTGATGTAGACATTGCAGACCTTTCTGTTGAACCAATGGGCATTACTGTTCAGCTTAACGGCAAAAACATTGAAATGACAGACGTTGAACCTTTTATTAAAGACAGCAGAGTTTTTGTTCCGTTCCGTACAGTATTTGAAGCTCTTGATGCTGAAATAGCTTACGATGATGCTACAAAAACAATTAAGGCAACAACTGCTGACGAAGTAGTTACATTTACAATCGGCAAAACAGACGTAACAGTTGAAAAAGACGGCGAAACAACAACTGTAGCAACAGATGCAGCTTCATTTGTTGAAAAAGGTTATACATATGTTCCTGTTCGTTTTGCAGCACAGTCACTTGGCTGCGAAGTTGGCTGGGACAGCGATTTCCAGACAGTTGTAATAGTTGATAAAGACGCTATACTTGGCGGAAGCGAAAACACATATGAATTAATAGAAAAATACTCAAAAGAAGCTGCTGCTATTATGGAAGAAAACCCAGCTTTTGACGGCTCAATTGATTTTGCATTAAAAGTAACAACTCCTGAAAGTCCTATGGAAGTTGAAGGTACATTTGATATGTATGGAAAGACAACATCAAAACAGATGGTGTTTAACTCAGACATTAAATTAGACTTAAATGACATAATAGAACTTATTAAGTCAGAAGGCGGAGAAATCGACGAAAATACACAGTCATTATTAGACCTTGCAAAAGAATTTAACCTTGATATGGTTATGAATATTGATGACGGCGTATTCTACGTTACATGCCCTCTTCTTGACAAAGCCCTTAACCTTGAAGAAAACACATGGGTAAGCCTTGACTTTAACGAAATTCTTTCTATGTCAGGCATGAACATGGATTTTGCAACACTTGTTTCAATGAGCAAAGATGTTAACTACGCTGAAATGGTTTCATCAATGCTTGATTTAACAGACATCAATAACTCATACCTTACAGCAGCTAATATCCAGTCAGCTGAAATGATGGTTAAGTTATATGCCGACAGTTCACTTACAAAGACTGATGAAGGCTATGTATCAGAGTATACATATGACCAGTACGGCTCAACAGTTAAAATGGTATCTACTATTAAAACAGATGCTAACGACAACATCGTAGGATATAAACTTACTATGGATATGCTTATGGGCAGCGAACCTATGATGACAATAACTGTAGATAACACAGGCGTTAACACAGACATTAATATGAATATGGCTGTTGAAGGCATTATGGAATTTACAATTGACGGCAGCTACAAATATCAGAAAAACATGAACAAAACTCTTAACACAGTTAAGACAGACAGCAAAGTATTATCAATGGAGGATATGATTGCAAGCTTAACAGCAGCTCCATCAGTTGATACAGCAGTAGAAGTAACAGAAGTTACAGAAGTAGAAGCTACAACAGAAGCACCTGCTACTACAACAGAAGTTACAACAGAAGTTACAACAGAAGCACCTGCTACTGAAGCAGCTCCAGCAGCTTAAATCAAATTAAATCAAACAAAAACCCTTTGGCATATGCCAAAGGGTTTTATTTTTAGTTATTTAATTTTTTTATTCAGCTTCTTCTTCAGCTAAAGCTTTTTCATATGCAGATAATACTGCTGTCTGGAGCTTTTCTCTTACTGCTGCATTTATAGGATGCGCAGTATCTCTGAATTCCCCTTCTGGTGTTTTTCTGCTTGGCATAGCTATAAAGTTACCTTCTTCTCTTTCAATAACCTTTATGTCATGAACGACAAATTCGTTATCGAATGTAACAGATACAATAGCCTTCATTTTGCCTTCTTTACCAAGCTTTCTAACTTTAACATCAGTAATATTCATTTAATTTCCACCTTTTACAATATAGTCAAATTAAAGTTTGCTGTTCTTTTTAACAACCAATGGTTCGTCTTTTTCGCCCTTTATAACAGAGCCATCGGAAACAGTAACTCCTTTATCAAAAATAACGTTTTCTATTACACAGTTGTCACCTATATGACAATTTTCCATAATAATAGAATCCTTCACTTTTGTATTTTCACCAACATAAACACGTCTGAAAAGTACAGAGCCTTCTATCTGACCGTTTATAATGCTGCCATTGCCAATAATTGCATTGGAAGCAGATGCTTCAAAGTTATATTTAACAGGAGGCTCATCCTTAGGCTTTGTAGCTATGTAAGGGAAATTCTTTGTAAACTCTTCACGAACTTCTTTTTTAAGAAAATCCATATTAGTATGGTAGTAGTCCATTATACCGCCGCCAACTGAGTTCCAGTAGCCTTCAAAATCATAAGAATAAATTTTCAAAGTTCTTCTCATTCGAATAATAACATCTTTAACAAAGTCATATCTTCCGTCAGGAATGATTTTTTCAAGAAGGTCAATAAGAAGAGTTCTTTCCATAACATATATGCCTAAAGAAGCGATATTTGTCTGAGGGTCTATAGGTTTTTCCTCAAAATCAACTATTCTTCCGTCATCATCAAGCTGCATAATGCCAAGCTTTGTAAGGTCTTTTTCTTCCTGTGAAAATCTCTTTGAAACAACTGTTATATCTGCGCCTTTTTCAACATGATATTTAATAATATCACGATAGTTCATTTTATAAACAGAATCACCAGAAGCAATTACAACATATTTTTCTATACTTCTTTTAAGGAATGATATGTTCTGATAAATAGAGTCTGCTGTACCTCTGAACCAGAATGAGTTATCACCGCTTATGTATGGAGTAAGTACAAAAAGGCCGCCCTGCTTTCTGCCGAAATCCCACCATTTTGAGCTTACAAGATGGTCCTGGAGAGAACGAGAGTTATACTGAGTTATAACGGCAACTTTCTGTATGCCAGAGCTGGACATGTTACTAAGAGGGAAGTCAATTGCTCTGTAGCAGCTTCCCACCGGCATAGCTGATGCAGCCCTTGTTATTGTCAGTTCGCCAAGACGTCTTTCACTGTTGCCTCCGGCTAAAATAATACCTATTGCTTTCATATTATTCTACCCCCTCCTGTATTGCGCTCTTTCCGCTTTGAAGAACTCCGTTTGGATAATCTTCAGCAGTTGTTTTTCCGAATATTACGCAGTTTTTGCCTATTTCCACATTATCCGGAATAAGGGTATCCTCGCCTACAACAGTGATACCAGTATTATAAATTTTAGGCTTAAGCTCGTTAACGATATTTTCGCCTACGCCCATTTTAACGTTTTTACCTATAACACAGTTTTCATCAACAATACATCTGTCAATATATGTACCTTCTTTAATAACAGTGTTTTGCATAATTATTGAATCTTTAACAACAGCGCCTTTTTCAACTATTACCTGTGGGCCTAATACAGAGTTATAAACCTCTCCGTAAATTTCACAGCCACAAGAAGCAATACTTGTTTTAATAACGCCACCTTCACCTACATACTGTGGAGGCTGATGTTCTGTGTTTGTATAAATTTTCCAGAAATCTTCGTAAAGGTTAAATGAAGGAACATGTTTAATGAGCTCCATATTAGCCTGCCAGTATGATTCTATTGTTCCAACATCTTTCCAATAGTCCTTAAATCTGTAGGCATACATAATTTCGTTCTGCTCAAGCAAACGAGGAATAATATGCATACCAAAATCGCTGTTTGCATGGATTTTGCTGTCACTTATAAGTGCTTCTCTAAGCTTGCTCCATGTAAATATGTATATACCCATTGATGCAAGATTGCTCTTAGGGTTTGCAGGCTTTTCTTCAAATTCATAAATCTTGTCATCTGCTTCAGTATTCATAATACCGAATCTGCTTGCTTCTTCAAAAGGCACTTCAAGTACAGCTATTGTGGCTGCACAGTTATTTGCCTTATGGAAATCAAGCATTTTTGAATAATCCATTTTATAAATATGGTCGCCTGAAAGTATAAGAACATATTCTGGATCGTTTGCATCAATGTACTCAATATTTTGGTAAATAGCGTTTGCAGTACCCATAAACCATTCACCGTTTTCATCCCCACCTTTTACGTGAGGTGAAAGTATGGTAACGCCTCCGCTTTTGCGGTCAAGGTCCCAAGGGATACCTATACCAATATGCTGGTTTAATCTAAGTGGTTGATACTGTGTAAGCACACCCACATTATAAACACCTGAGTTTACACAATTGCTCAGTGGAAAGTCTATAATACGATACATACCGCCAAAGGCTACTGCAGGCTTAGCTATTTTCTTTGTCAAAATTCCAAGTCTGCTGCCCTGTCCACCAGCAAGAAGCATTGCCATCATTTCATTTTTACTCATCACATCATCTCCTAAAAGCCCATTAACTGACCCTAATCAACAAACAAAAAGGATTAGGCTTATGTATATTCTATCACAGTTATTGCCAATAATAAATAGAAAAACAAAAGATTTTTCTGACAAGTTAGTTAAATTTTTTGAATTTTTTTTGTATTTTTTGTTCTTTTTTGGCATTATTCAACTTATTTTCCAATACTTTTTGGTTGTTTTTACAAAACATTTACAAAACTTTTGTACAAAATCAAAAAGTTCACATTTTGTCAAGAGGTTGTGTATTAAAAATTATACAATTTACATTTATAAATATAATATGTATTTTTATAGATTTATTTTGATATGCTATTAATAAAAACTTTATAGACTTTGTAATAGCTATGTAGTATACTGAATTATTAGAACAAAAATATTGAATAGAGGCGTTAAAAACAATGAAGCTTGATTTTGAAAACACATACAAAAGCATATATTTTATAGGCATAGGCGGAGTCAGTATGTCTGGCCTTGCTGAAATTCTTATTCAAAAGGGTCTTACTGTAAGCGGTTCTGACATGAAAAAAAGTGCTTCAACACAAAGACTTGAAAAACTTGGTGTAAAAGTTAACTATGGACATAATTATGAAAACATAAAAGACAATATTGACCTTGTTGTATACACAGCAGCTGTAAAAGAGGATAATCCTGAAATTGTGGCAGCAAAAGACAAAAATATAACTGTTGTTGAAAGAGCTGTGCTTTTAGGCAGCATTATGGACGATTATTCACGATCCATAGCAGTTGCAGGAACACACGGCAAAACAACTACAACTTCCATGATTTCTGAAATACTTCTTGCAGCCGATGCTGACCCTACTATTACAATAGGCGGAACACTTTCAACTATAAACGGTAATATAAAGGTTGGCAGCTCAGAATACTTTGTTGCAGAAGCATGTGAATACCACGATAGCTTCCTTAAGTTTGACCCATTTGTGGCAGTAATACTTAATATAGAAGCTGAACACCTTGATTATTTCAAGGATATTAATCAGATAAGAACATCTTTTAAAGGTTTTGCAGAAAATACATCTCCAAGTGGTTATGTAATAATAAACAGTGCAGATCCTGCTCTTGACTATATTACAAAAGACCTTAAGTCAAGTGTTGTAACATTTGGCACAGACAAAGAAAAATCAATGTGGTACCCAGAAAACATAATCCATGATGAAGATGGCACAAACGAATTTGATGCTTATTTTGAAGGCCGTTTTATGGGTCACATATCTCTTAATGTTCCAGGTGATCACAACATATTAAATGCCCTTGCTGCCTGCGCAGCATCAACAGCGGTTGGCATTAAAATGAGCAGCATAACAAAAGGTCTTAGCCACTTTACAGGCACAAACCGTCGTTTCCAGTATAAAGGCACATATAATGGTGTAACTGTAATAGATGACTATGCTCATCATCCAACAGAAGTAAAAGCTACTTTAGCAGCAGCTCAGCATGTTAAACATAATACTATCTGGTGCATATTCCAGCCACACACATATACAAGAGCTAAGTCACTTCTTAAGGAATTTGGCGAGTCTTTTAAAGATGCCGACAAAGTTATAGTTGCTGACATATATGCAGCAAGAGAAAAAGACACAGGTCTTATCCACAGCCGTGAAGTGGCAGAAGAAATAAACCGCAATAGTAAAAATGCACAATATATTGGAGACTTAAATGCTATTGTAGAATTTATTAAAAACGAAGCAAAAGAAGGCGACCTGTTGATAACTATGGGTGCCGGAGACGTTTATACAGTAGGAGAAAAGCTTATTAACATGTAATTATCCACTTTATCCACAGTATTGTTAACAATTTTATTAACATCGGTGGATAACTTATAAACATACACAAAAAATAGCAAAACAAAAATACCATGACAATTTAAAAAATTACCATGGTATTTTTATATAAATTTTACTGTTTTTTTATTTTTTTGTTGTAAAAACAAATTAATATAATAATTATAGTATTTGTCAAAAACACATAACAAATATATGTTCTGTTTTATTTTTGGTCATTTTCATATTCTGACTCATCATCAGAATATTCCTCCTGAAATGTATCCCAATCTTTGAAGTTTTCAAGAGAATTAAGAGCCTCAAGTCTTTTCATAATGTCGTTATATGCCTTTTCGTCTTTAAGACAGCTTTCGTCAAAGTCACCAGCTGCCCCTTCCTCTGGCATATCGTCAAAAAGAGTTCGTATCTCATCCATTGAAGAACCTTCCATTTGCTCAAAACCGCCCATTTGTGCAAATATATCGTTAAATATATCCATTGCAGAGTCTTCTTCAAAATTCTGCACTTCCTCCATAGGCTGACCGCTTAAACGCATTTCAGAATTTTCAAGGTCTTTAAGCTGTGCAAAAAGCATATCCATATCTAAATCTTCATCATCATCATCATAAAAGTCATCAATTTTTTCTTCTGCCATATATAAATACCTCGCAAAAATTTAGTTTTTATGTATAAAGACATTATATTTTATTGAAAACTTTATTTCAAGGCTCGTTTATTTCTTCCATAAGCCTCATGCCAGCAGTGCCTGTTACAGGAAGTGAAAACACAATAGCTTTTGCCTTTGTTTCAAGACCTGCTTCTGTCATTATGGCTTTCATAATGTCGTCTTTATACTCTTTTTTGGCAACTATAAATATCATTTCTTTTTCAGAAACAAGAGATACGCCTAAAAACTTTTCTGCCTTTTCAGCCCCTGTGCCTTTGGCATGTATAACCGTTCCGCCTGTTGCATGGACATTTCTTGCAGCATCCATAACCATATCTGAATATCCCTGATTTGCTATTACAACCACAAGCTCATATTTTGTATCTTTCAATACGGATTCCTCTCCTTTTATAAATTCATCACCGTTAATAAGATAATTAAGGACTTTTTTGCCGCCTATACTGCTTAAAGGCACAGTAAAAGCTATGCCTATGCCAGGCACGTCTATTTTCATGACCCTTTGAAGATCTCTTTTTACATCAAGCCATTTTTCAGCAGTTAAACAATGGAACATAACACTTTTTTCTGAGCCTTCAAGACCGAAATAGTCAAGAACTTCGCTGGCAGCTGTTCCATTTCCCATTGCAAGAATAGAAACTTCAAGACCTTTTTCTTTATAAAAATTAATAAATTTCCTGCCTAAATTTCTCTCTGTTATTGTTATCATTAAATGAAGCTCACTCATAATAAAACTACCCTTTCTTTACAGCTCAATAATTGCGTCATCATCAAGAAGTGAATACTGATACTGTGTATCTGGTATCTGTACTTTTGACTTTTTAACTGCATATATAAGCCCCAAAATCTGTATTGTAATAAGAGGAGTCATGGCAACCATTGCCACTACACCAAAGGCATCAGATACAATATCGCCACCTACGGCTGTACATGCACCTTGAGCCAGAGGCAGTAAAAATGTAGCTGTCATAGGACCAGACGCAACACCACCTGAGTCAAAGGCAATAGCTGTAAATATTTTAGGTACAAAATATGAAAGACCTAACGCCAAAGCATAGCCAGGTATTAAAAAGTAAACAACAGGTATGCCGCTTATAACCCTTATCATAGCTAACGCAACAGATACCGCTACGCCAACAGAAAGGCTTATACCCATGGCATTGGCAGAAATGGCACCGTCTGTAATCTCTTCAACCTGGTGTTTAAGAACGTATACGGCAGGCTCTGCCCTAACTATAAAATAACCTATTAATGCACCAATAGGCACTATTATCCACTTATACTCAAGAGATGCCAATACAAGACCTAAATAGCTTCCTGCCGGCATAAAGCCAATATTTGCCCCTGCTAAAAAAAGCACCAGACCAATATAAGTATAAATAAGACCAATAATAATTTTCATAAGGCTTTTTTTGTGGAGCTTTAACACAAATAGTTGGAATATACCAAAAAATATAATTATAGGAGTAAGTGAAAAAGCAATTTCTTCTATGTATTTAGGAAGACCACTGGCAAAAAGATTCCAAAGCTCAACAGAGTCCTGTATTTCAGGTATTGAAGTAGCTTCAACAATGCTGCCTTCTGGCACATATATCATACCCAGTATAAGCACTGCTAAAATAGGGCCTATGGAGCAAAGAGCAACAAGACCGAAACTATCGTCTGCGGCATTTTGGTCATTACGAATAGCAGAAATACCTATACCAAGAGCCATAATAAAAGGCACAGTCATAGGTCCCGTTGTAACGCCACCTGAGTCAAAGGCAACAGCCCTGAAGCTTTCAGGCACAATAAAAAGTATACCAAATGCAATAATATAAAATACTATCAAAAGCTTTGATAAACCTATATTAAAAAGCATTCTTAAAAGAGCAATTACAAGAAATACCCCAACTCCAACAGCAACTGCAAGTATAATAGTAATATTGGGTATAGACGGCACCTGCTGAGCCAAAACCTGAAGGTCAGGCTCTGAAATAGTTATAATAAAGCCAAGTATAAAGGCAAGAATAACTATAATAGGCACATTTTTACTTTTTGTAATAGCCGCACCAACCTTTTCACCCATAATACTCATGGACATTTCAGCCCCAAGGGTGAAAAACATCATTCCAACCATAATCATAAGCGCCCCTAAAAGAAAGCATAATAATATGCTTGGTGTTATGGGTGCAACTGTAAAGCACAGTATAAGCACTATGGCTATTATGGGCAATACTGCGTTTAAAGCCTCATAAAATTTTTTCTTTAGTTTTGGATTAATTTTAATCAAACAACCACCTCTTTTTTCACAAATATAGACAACAACTATTAATTTATTTAATGTATATTAATTTTAATATAATTATATCATATATATTAAGTATAATATATGGTATTTACAATATGTTTACAAAATAAAAAAACAGCTTTAAATAAAGCTGTTTTTTTATTTTTAGCCATTAAATCTTTTAAGAAATTCCTTCATTCTTTCATTTTCAGATGAGAATACTTTTTCAGGTGAGCCTTCTTCAACAATTATTCCCTTATCCATAAATATAACCTTATCTGAAACATCACGGGCAAAGCTCATTTCATGAGTAACTATAACCATAGTCATGTGAGAGGCTGCAAGGTCTTTAATAACTTTAAGTATTTCTCCTGTAAGCTCTGGGTCAAGAGCGCTTGTAGGCTCATCAAAGAATAATATGTCTGGGTTCATGGCAAGAGCCCTTGCTATTGAAACCCTCTGCTGCTGACCGCCTGAAAGCTGATAAGGATAATAGTCCGCCTTGTCTGCAAGACCCATTCTGTCTAAAAGCTCCATAGCGTGTTTTTTAGCATCTTTTTTGTCTTTTTTCTGCACTCTTACAGGTGCGTCCATTACATTTCTAAGTACGCTATAGTGTGGGAAAAGATTAAAGTTTTGGAACACAAGACCAAAATAACCCTTTATATTTTTTAAGCTGTTAGCATCGGCATATTTGCTGCCTGACTGGTCGTCTTTTGCTGCATATTCCCCAAGATATATAAGGTCGCCTCTGTCCATTGTTTCAAGCATTGTGGCACATCTTAAAAGTGTACTTTTACCGCTTCCAGAAGGACCTATAATGCTTAAAACTTCGCCCTCATTTACCGTAAGGGAAATATCTTTTATAACCTCTAAATCACCAAATGATTTACGAAGGTGATTTATTTTCAAAACTTCCATTTTTTTAATCCTCCTTAACGGTAATATGCAAGTTTATTTTCAGCTTTTTCCATTACAAATGCCACAACAAGGTTTGTTACATAATAAAATACACCTGCTATAAAGAAAGGCATTATTGTTGTCTGGCTAGCTGCTATTTGCTTGCCAACAGTAAACATTTCCTGATATGTAATTGCAAAGGCAAGAGATGTATCCTTTACAAGAGTTATAATTTCGTTTGTAACAGCAGGAAGTATTCTTTTAATCATCTGCGGAAGTATAATAAGACCAAATGTCTGTCTTTTTGAATAACCAAGTACATTTGCTGCTTCATACTGACCTACAGGTATTGACTCAATACCTGAACGGTAAATTTCAGCAAAGTATGCTGCATAGTTAAGAGAAAAACCTATTATAACAGCAGGAAATCTAAAGCCATCTATATTAGCACCAAAGAGATAAAATGGGCCATAGAATACTACCATAAGCTGAAGCATAAGAGGTGTACCTCTTAAAATAGATATATAAAATTTAGAAATGCTTTGTATTATTTTATTTTTTGACATTCTGCCAAAAGCAACAACCATACCCAAAGGCATTGAAAATATAATTGTAAAAACAAATATGGCCATTGCGTTAAAATAACCTGAGCCCATTTTGCTCATAATAACAGAAAAACTCATATATTTCCTCCTAAAAAATACATACGGGAGCCTACAAAACTAAGACTCCCGAAAGGCTGTTCAAGCTTATTTATTATTAATTATTTGCCAAGGCAAACAAGGTCTGAAATACCGTATTTTTCAGCAAGTTCATCAAATGTTCCGTCTTCAACAAGCTGCATAAGAGCTTCTTCAACCTGATCTCTAAGCTCTTCATTGCCTTTTTTAAAGCCGATACCATACTGTTCTGTTGAAATTGCTTCTTCAAGAACCTTATATCCTTCGCCTCTTGACTCTACCTGATAGTTAGCAACACCAATATCCATTGCTATTGCATCAATAGAACCAGCCTGAAGTTCAATAAAAGCACTGTTGTAGTCGCCAAATTCCTGTAATGCGCCAAATGTTGCAGCAAGTTCTGCCTGGTCACCCTGAAGAGCAGCTAAAGCAGATGATGCAGCCTGAACGCCTACTGTTTTGCCAGCAAGGTCTGCAAGAGTGTTGATACCGCTGTCTTCACTGCAAAGTATTACCTGGCTGTTATCAACATAAGGTGTTGACCATGTATAGTCGTCTTCACGACCTTCAATTGTAAAACCGTTCCAGATACAGTCTATAGAACCTGAATCAAGTTCCATATCCTTTGAATCCCAGTTAATAGGTACAGGAACGTATGTCCAGCCATTTATTTCACATACGCCCTGAGCAAGTTCAAGGTCAAAGCCTGTATATTCACCGTTTTCGTCCATATATCCATATGGTGGGTATTCTGCGTCAAAGCCTAATTTAAATTCTTTTGTTCCTTCTGCTGTTTCAGATGTTGCACCTTCTGAAGAAGCAGCTGATGATGAAGAAGCTGCTGATGATGAAGCTGAAGAAGAAGCACTGTCAGAAGATGAACAGCCAGCCATTAAAGATACAGCACATAAAGATGCCATTAATATAGATACTAACTTTTTCATAGTTTAACCTCCGTTTTATCACTTTATTATGATAGCTTAATACAGCAATAGTATTTTAACACACTGCATTATTCATGTCAATTAATCATTGAAAAAACAGCACATTTAGGCTTGTATTATATCAAAATTTTAACTGTGCTGCCCTTTGATGAAGAATTTACAACTATCTGCTTATCAATTCTGTTTTTAAGCTCGTCAACGTGAGAAATAACGGCAATAAGTTTGTTTCCTTCTGTAAGTGAGTCAAGTATCTCAACTGCCTTGTCTAAAGATGCACTGTCAAGGGTACCAAAGCCCTCATCAATAAACATGGTGTCTATGTATATACCGCCAGAGTATTTTTTTATAACATCTGCAAGACCAAGTGCCATGCTTAATGACGCCTTAAATGACTCACCACCGGAAAGAGTGTTTACACTTCTTGTTTTGCCTGTGTATCCGTCAAGAACATCAATGTCAAGACCTGATGAACTTCTTTTGTTTATTGGATTTTCTCTGTTTAAAAGGCGGTATCTGCCAAAAGTCATTTTGCCAAATCTCTTATTGGCTTCAAATATAATTTCTTTGAAATACTCCTGCTGAACAAACTGCTCAAATGTAATTTTTTCTGCTCCTGTAAGGTTTCCGCAGGCAGTTTTGGCAATATTTGAATAAACAGCATATTTCTTTTCGGTTTCAACTGCCTTTTTAATATAGCTTTCGCCTTTTGAAAGTGCTGAATTATTTGCCTGTATTCTTGCATATATTTCTTTTGTTTTGCCTTCTGTTTCTTCTTTTTCAGCCTTTAACTGAAGCGATTTTTCTTTGAGGTCATCTATATTCTTTACTTCTTTGTTTTTGTAGTCTTTTTCAAGGTTTTGTATTTCCTCTTTAACTACTATACACTCTTTTTTATACTTATTTATTTCGTCAGTATATAAAGAAATATTTTTCTCCTCTTTTTTAATTTCAAAGTACTTTTCAGTATTTTCAAAGCCTGTTTCTGTTATGGCTTTTTCAAATTCTGCGGTTTTGGAGGAAATAGTATTTTCAATTTTTATTATTTGTGATTCTTTTTCATTTAAAGCACTCTCTAAAGAAGCCTCACTTGAAGAAATACTCTCTTTTTCCTGTCTTAAAGCATTTAATTTATTTTTCATTTCCTCAAGTTCTTTTTTAACTTCCTTATATTTTTTAGCTGCCTCTTCTGCTGATGAATATGTAAGGTTTTTAACAGTTTCATCTAAAAGAGTCTTTTTCTCAAGGGCAGCTTCTCTGTAGATTTTAATTGTTTCTTCCAATTCTTTTATGGTGTTTTCTGTTTCTTTAAGGCTCTTTTCTGTTTTTTCCAGCTTAAGCTTGGCATTTTCCCTTTGGGTGCATTTTTTGCTTAAATCCGCAATTTTGTCTGTTATTAAAATAAGTGCTTTTTTGTTTTCGTTTATTTCGTTTTCAATAAAGTCTATATCTATACTTTCTAAATCCTTACCAAATGAAATCTTATAAAGCTCGTATATGCTTTTTTTCATTTCGGTAATTTTTGTGTTTAAAGCACCTAAAGCGCCGCTTAAATTAACGGCTGCCTCTCTTTTTTCTTCATATATTCCTTTAAACTCATCAACTGCTTCTTTTGATATATTTTCAATATCAATTTTTGCAGGTGCTGGATGTGTTAGAGAGCCACATACAGGGCAAGGCTCACCGTCTATAAGGTCTTTTGCCAGTATCCCTGCCTGACACTTTATAAATGCTTTCTCTGCCTCTGAATATTTAAAAAGTGCTTTTTCTCTTTCTTCTTCGGCTTTAATAAGACTTGCCTTTGTATTGTCAGCAGTTTTTTCTTCTTTCAAAACTTCTTCTGACTGCTTTTTAATATTTAAAAGAGTTTCTTTATTTCTTTCAAGCTGCACATTTTCTGCCTGAGCCTTTTCTTTCTCACTTTGGCAATTTTCAAGGCTGTTAATTAAATCCTTAAGCTCTGTTTTCTCTTTTTCAAGATGCTCTTTGTCGCTTACCGCCTTTTCATACTTTTCTTTCTCAGCCTTGCCTTTTTTTACTATTTCAACAAGCTCAAGTTTATAGCTTCTTGCCTTTTTATAGCCTTCTGCTTCGTCTGTTATTTTTTTGAGAAGTGCTGCCTTTTCTTCTCGCACAGGTTCTTTTTCTTCCTCAATGGCGAGATTTTTTTCTGCTACAACAAGCTTATTTTTCACGTCTTCAATATTTAATTTTGTTTCTTCAATAAGGCGTAATGTGTCTTTTTTGTCATTTTTGGCTTCATTAATGGCATTTTCAACAGGCATTATTTTACTTTGGGCTTTCTGGAAAAGAGATACTACTGTTTCTTTTTCTTTTATAGTAGTTTCTTTTTCAGATAAATTTTTCTCTATTTCATAAAGAGCATTAAGCCTTATTATGTTTTTATTAATAGTTTCCTGCAAAACTATTTCTTTTTCTATTTCATTATATTTTTTGTTTAATACTTCTTTTTCTTTATTTAAGATTTCTTCTGCCTCTTTATCCTTTTCTATTGACACCCTTACCAGTTCTGCTCTTTTTTCAAGAGAGCCTTGAAAATCACTGTCTTCTGGCAGAGAAACACCTTTTAAAAAGCTTTCAGCATTTTCAATATATTTTTCATACTCCCTTTTAAGGGCAAGGCTTTCTTCGTTGGCTCGTTTTTGAAATCTTACATATACGTTTGTGTCAAATATCTTTCTGAAAATTTCAGCTCTTTTTTCTGTTGATGCTGTAAGAAGCTCCATAAAGTCGCCCTGTGCAATCATAGCTACATTTGAAAACTGATTTTTGTCAAGGGAAAGTATTTCTTTTAGAGCCTCATTTACTTCCTTTACACCTGAAACACTTCTTCCGTCTGGATATTCCAAATAAGCATCTGCACTTTCCATTGTTGTGCCTTCGCCTTTAAGCCTTGGTCTTTCATATCTTGGATTACGCTCAACAGTATATATTTTTTTGCCGTATAAAAATTTCAGTTTAACAAAAGTCCTTGTATCCGGCTTTGCAAAGTCACTTCTAAGCATTGAGGACTCTCGTGTTTTGCCACTTGCTTCACCAAAAAGAGCAAAACTTATGGCATCAAATATTGTTGTTTTGCCTGCACCTGTATCACCACATATAAGAAAAAGTCCTTTTTCGCCAAGGTTTGTAAAGTCTATAACCGTTTTATCTGCATAAGGACCAAAGGCACTTATTGTAATCTCAATAGGTCTCATTATTTTCTGCCTCCTCTCTTTGGCGTATTTCTTCAAGGGCTTTTTTACCCATATCATCAAGAGGTACTTTGTTCTGTCTTATATAAAACTTTTCAAAAAGCTCATTAAAAGACAGATTTTTAAAGCTTTCACCATTATAGTCATAATCCTCTGATTGATTTTCAACATATGTATCTATTCTAAGGGTATTTGGATATACAGCTTTCATTTTATCCATGGAGTTAATAATGTACTGGTCTTTTATTTTGGCATATATATAGTCATCAGTATTTACGGCATTTTTAACTATATCGTCAATATACCCTTCCACAACTCGCATATCCCTTAAAGGCTCAAGAGGTATAAGGTCTTTTTCAATATTGCCCTTTTCTTTAAAGTCCAGTAAAACTGCATATTTTGTCTGTCTTGCTTCGGAAAATGAATATTTAAGCATTGTTCCGCAGTATACAATATTTTCACTTCCTACAGTCTGGTATTTATGAATATGGCCCAACGCCGCATAGTCGAACTTTTCGTAGTTGGACATATCTATGTTATCAACACCTCCAACTATTATACTTTCGGACTCGCTTCTTTCAGGTGAAATACCCTTTCCTGTTACAAACTGGTGTGAAATTATTATATTACGTTCTTTTTCATTTATATTAATTGTATCCATAACGGCTTTAAAAGCATCGTTATAGCTTTCTATGGTACCTTCATCAAAATACGGTCTTACAATATGTGGCTTTATAAAAGGCATCATAAAAAAATTTATATTTCCATACTCATCTTTAAGTGTGAATTTATCAACAGTGCCTTTAAAGCTTCCTGAAATATATACACCAGCTTTTTTCATAATGCCACTGCCAAAAGAAAGCCTTTGGGCTGAGTCATGGTTTCCGCTTATGGCAAAAACATTTATATTTCTCTCACACAAAGCATTTAAAAAATAATCAAAAAGCTCAACAGCTTCACTTGACGGCAAAGCCTTGTCGTATATATCACCTGCTATAATTACGCTTTCAACTTTATTTTCTTCAGCAATATTTATTATTTTATCAAGGATATATTTCTGGTCTTCAATAAGGCTTGCTTCGTATATACGCAGACCTAAATGAATATCCGATAAATGCAAAACTTTCATATTATTCCTCCTCCCACAATAGTTATATACATTTTACCACATAAATTAATAAACTTATCCCCTAAAAAACGACAAACATCACTATTTTTAGTCGAAAAATGGAATAATAAAGAGTACGAAAAATATTTTTGCCAAAAATTATTGTGATAAAATCTCACATACAAGGAGAGTGATACAAATGACAGTATTTGATTTTTTTAAGTCTAAACAGACACCGGAAGAAAAAACAGAGTCAATGAAAATAGAGTACATAAAAACAGAGGACATACGCCCTAACCCAAACCAGCCAAGGAAGTTTTTTGATATTACTTCATTAAACGACCTTACAGAGTCAGTAAAAACACATGGTGTATGCCAGCCTATAACAGTACGCCTTATAAACGGCAAAAGCTACGAACTTGTAGCAGGTGAAAGACGCCTTAGGGCTGCCAAAAACGCAGGTCTTGAAACAATACCTGCCATAGTTTTAAATATGTCAGACAGCAAAAGCGCACTTCTTGCCCTTGTTGAGAACATACAAAGGCAAAACTTAAACTTTATTGAAGAAGCTCAAGGCTATGAAAGCCTTATATCAGACTACGGTCTTACTCAGGAAGAAGTGGCAAAAAAGGTAGGCAAAAGCCAGTCAGCAGTAGCCAATAAACTTAGAATACTTCGTCTGCCGCCACATCTTCAAAAAATGATAATGGAAAAAGGTCTTTCAGAGCGTCATGCAAGAGCACTTTTAAAGCTGCCAGACGAAATAATACAGCAGTCAGTACTTGAAAAAGTAATTGAGCAGGATTTAACAGTTAAAAAAACAGAAGACCTGGTTAAAGATACCCTTGAAAAAATAGACTCACAGGAGATATTTGGCATAGAAAAAAGGCAAATCCATTCATTTACAGACACACGCCTTGTTATAAACACAGTTAAAAGAACTGTTGATGTAATGAATAAATCAGGCATAGATGCCAAGTATGAAATAGACGAAAAAGAAGGCGGCACAGAGATACATATATTTGTGCCAAAAGCTTCCGTAAAAAATGAAAAAATTATCTAATGTTTTCATTTATTTTATTAAATATTTCTTTTGCAGCTTTTTATAGAGGTTATATTTGCTATCAAAATGTAGCAACTAAACAATTGGCGGACACTTGTCCACCATAAAATGACAGTTTTTGCTGTATATTTAAACAACAATTTTGTTTATTTTTACATTATATGTTTTCATTGAATATGATATTTTCGCATGATATAATAATAAAAAATTTAAAACGGCTATAAGCTTTAAGGCTTTAAGTTCATTTTTAAATATAAAAAATTTATACATCGGGAGGAACATACAAATGAAAAATCAGTATCTTATTGACGTACTTGAGTCAGTAAAAAAGAGAAATCCTAACGAACCTGAATTTATTCAGGCATTAACAGAAGTTCTTGAATCTCTTGAACCTGTTGTTGAAAAAAGACCTGATCTTGTTGCAGCAGGCGTAATCGACAGACTCGTTGAGCCTGAAAGACAGATCATGTTCAGAGTTCCTTGGGTAGATGACAACGGCAAAGTACAGGTAAACAGAGGTTTCCGTGTACAGTTCAACTCAGCTATAGGACCTTACAAGGGCGGTATCAGACTTCACCCATCTGTAAACCTTGGTATCATCAAATTCCTTGGTTTTGAACAGATTTTCAAAAACAGCCTTACAACACTTCCTATGGGCGGCGGTAAAGGCGGTTCTGACTTCGATCCTAAGGGCAAGAGTGACGGAGAAATTATGCGTTTCTGCCAGAGCTTTATGACAGAGCTTTTCAGACACATTGGTGCTGATTGTGACGTTCCTGCCGGTGATATTGGTACAGGTGCTAGAGAAATCGGTTACATGTTTGGTCAGTACAAGAGACTTAGAAACGAATTTACAGGCGTTCTTACAGGTAAAGGCCTTACATTTGGTGGTTCTTTAGCAAGAACAGAAGCTACAGGCTTTGGTCTTTGCTACTTTACAGAAGAAATGCTTAAAGCAAACGGTAAGAGCTTCAACGGTGCTACAGTAGCTATTTCAGGTTCAGGTAACGTTGCTATCTACGCTTGCCAGAAAGCTACAGAACTTGGTGCTAAAGTTGTTACTATGTCAGACTCAAACGGTTATATCTACGATCCAAACGGTATCGACCTTGCTTGCGTAAAACAGCTTAAAGAAGTTGAAAGAAAGAGAATTAAAGAATACGTTGCAACTCATCCAGAAGCTACTTACACAGAAGGCTGTGCAGGTGTATGGACAGTTAAATGTGACATCGCTCTTCCTTGTGCAACTCAGAACGAAATCAACAAAGCAAGCGCTGAAGCACTTGCTAAAAATGGCTGCTATGCAGTTTCAGAAGGTGCTAACATGCCTTCAACACCAGAAGCTATTGAAGTATACTTTGCAAACAATATGCTTTATGGTCCAGCAAAAGCTGCTAATGCCGGTGGTGTAGCTACATCAGGTCTTGAAATGAGCCAGAACTCACTTAGATATGGCTGGACATTTGAAGAAGTTGATGCAAAACTTAAAAACATCATGGTTTCAATATTCAAAGCTTGTGATGATGCTTCTAAAGAATACGGCATGGAAGGCAACTATATGGCTGGTGCTAACATCGCTGGTTTCCTTAAAGTTGCAGAAGCTATGAAGGCTCAGGGCTGCGTTTAATAAATAAAATAAGAATTTAATTCTTTTATAAAAAGATACCGTTATATAACGGTATCTTTTTATAAAAGAATTAA
>CALWHO010000094.1 GCA_944380405.1 uncultured Lachnospiraceae bacterium | reverse complement strand
TGATACAGCATATAATGCCCATGATATAGCTATGACCATAAAAAGTAAGCGTTATACATTAAGCCGTATACAAAGATTTCTTCTTCATATGTGCTTAGACATAAAAAACGATGATTTATTAAGATACAAACAAAATGGATACTCTCCATATATAAGAATACTGGGATTTAGAAAAGAAAAAGAGTGTCTATTAAAGGAAATTGCAAAAAAATCTTCTGTTCCTGTAATAGTCAACATTAAAAATGCCCATAAAACACTTGATGATGTTGGAATGGAAATACTAAATAAAGAAATATATGCCGACAACATATATTACAGCCTTTGTCCAAACAAAAAATTTGCCTATACAAATCAGGATTTCACAACACCTGTTGTAATAATATGATTTTTAAAATCATATTTTTAACAAAAAACAGGTTTTTAAAATGAAACAAAAAACAATATTTTTAATATCTCTTTTTATAATAATAAGCCTTATGTTAATGCCATCTGAAGCCTTAAAATCTGCTTTAGATGCTCTTAACATATGGCTTTTTTCACTTTGCCCGTCAATATTTCCTTTTATGGTATCTTCCAAAATGCTTGTGCTTTCAGGTGGTGCATCTTTAATAGGAAAAGTATTTCAGCACCCAATCAAAAAAGTATTCTCTGTTTCAAAAGAAAGCTCTTTTGCCATGTTTACAGGGCTTATGTGCGGCTATCCCATGGGTGCAAAGTCTGCTTTTGATTTATACCAAAATAGATTAATAACTCCTCTTGAAGCAAAAATAATATTAAGCTGCTCACTAAATGCTTCACCGTCATTTATACTTTCGGCAGTTGCTTTAAATATGCTTAACAATAAAATTTCGGGATATATAATACTTTTTTCATCATTAATATCAAACATAATTACAGGCATTATTGTTTCTGGAATATACATAAAAAGCAGTACATATATGCCAATATTTGCCTGTGAAAATAAATTTGATACTCCATCATCACAAATAATAAGCAAAAGCATATCCGACAGCTTAACTGCCATATTGCAACTGGGAGGATACATAATATTTTTTGCAGCATTTACATCTATGCTTTCTAAAACAGGCTTTTTTGCCCTTTTGGCTGCCTTTGCGCCTTTTCCAGAAGACATTTTCTCTGCCATATTAAAAGGCTTTTTTGAAATGACAACAGGCGTTAAAGAAATAAGTGTTTTAAATTACCCATTAGAGCTAAAAACCTCTTTATCGGCATTTATACTAAGTTTTGGCGGTATATGCGTTCATTTTCAGTGTTACGAGTTTTATAAATCAATACCTGACATATCTTTTTATAATGTTTTTGTATTTAAAACAATAAATGCCATACTAAGCGGATTTATATCGTATTTTCTGTGTATGTTTCTGCTGTAAAAAAAGCCTGCTTAAAAAGCAGGCTTTTTTTGTAAAAGTAATTACATATTAGGGTCAAATTCACATTCAACCATTATTTGTTTTTCGCCTTTTTCCCACCACTGGGCAACACAGTAATAGTTTGCTTCCTGTCCTTCATAAGGAACAAAGCCGGCTTCAGCATTGCTTATGTCAAAGAAAAGCTGTGAATCTGCCATATTATATGTTTCACCATTAAATGTAATTTCAAAATCACCCATAGGGATAACAGCACCTATACACTCCTCTGCTGCTACATCAACATTTGAGTCAACAATAAATTTAGGGAATGAAGCTTCCATTGTAGTTTCTTTTATTTCGTTTTTAAATACACACTGTCCTTCTATTTCTGACTGTGAAATAACTACTACTGTGCCTTCATTTGCTGTATTTGTAATGTTTCCTTTAAACTGACAGCCGTTAAATAAAATCTGACCATTATCTCCGCTTATTGTTACATCTTCCTCAAATACAGTGTTTTCAATTACTACGTCCTCACCTTCAATAACTTTAAAATCATGTTCCTGAGCCGTTTCTAAACCACTTTTTTCCTCTTCCAAAACCTCTGCACTTGATGATGAATTTTCATTAGTCTGAGAGCTTGAGCATGCAGATAATGAAAAAATAGTCATGACAGAAATAACCAAACACAATATTTTTTTCATTTTTTCATCTCCTTCAAACAATATATAATAATTTTTATTCCGACAATTAATTATTATAATTATACTATTTGAAAAGTATCAAATCAATATACCAAATATTTACAATTTATTATATATAATAATGCACTTTATACAAATAAAGCAAAAAAGCCTGCTTTTTAAGCAGGCTTATATTTATTATTAAATTATATGCTGAAAAGAAGGTCGCCGTATGTAGGCATTGGCCATACTTTTTCATCAATCATTGTTTCAAGTTCATCAATAGGTGTTCTTAAAGCATTCATAGCTGGGAATACAACATCCTTAAAGAAGAATGCACTTTCTGCAAAATCTTTAATAGAATCGCCTTTTTCCACTGCAACAGTGAGGTTTTTAAGAGCTTCATTAGCAGCTTTAAGGTTTACTGTAATTTTTCCAAGAAGTTCTTCCTCTACAGATGCATCTGCACCAACTGCCTTAAGAGAAGCAACTGTGTCTGCAATTTCTTTTGCATACTTCATAACAGCAGGCATAATTTCTTTTGAAACCATCTGAATAGCTGTTTTTGCTTCAATGTCGATTTTCTTAGCATAGTCTTCATATGTAACTTCTGCTCTGGCATTACATTCGATTTCTGTAAGAACACCGTGTTTTTCAAATATTTTAACAGCTCTTGGCTCTGTGAAATAAGGAACTGCATCAACAACTGACTTAAGGTTTGGAAGACCTCTTCTTTCAGCTTCTTCTTCCCATTCTTTTGAATAGCCGTCACCATTAAATATAACTCTCTTATGTTCTTTAATAGTTCTAACTAAAAGCTCATCTAAAGCCTTATCAAAGTCATCTGCTTTTTCAAGCTCATCTGCAAACTGGCATAATGCTTCAGCAACAAATGTATTAATCATGTAGTTAGGGCATGAAATAGAAATTGATGAAGCAACCATTCTAAATTCAAACTTATTGCCTGTAAATGCAAATGGTGATGTTCTGTTTCTGTCTGTAGCATCTTTGTTAAGCTTTGGCACTGTTGAAACACCAAGTGACATCTGAGTTGTACCTTTGCTGCTTGAAAGATTGCCGCTTTCGATCTGTTCAAGTATATCTTCAAGCTGTTCACCAAGGAAAATTGAAATAATTGCAGGTGGTGCTTCGTTAGCGCCAAGTCTGTGGTCATTTCCTGGGTTTGAAGCCGCAAGTCTAAGAAGAGGTGCATTTTCGTCTACTGCCTTAATAACAGCAAGAAGGAAAAGAAGGAACTGTTTGTTCTTATGTGGCTCCTTGCCTGGTTCAAGAAGGTTAACACCTGTGTCTGTTGAAATAGACCAGTTATTGTGCTTACCTGAACCGTTTACACCGGCAAATGGTTTTTCATGAAGAAGGCATACAAGACCATGTCTAAGAGCGATTTTCTTCATGTATTCCATTACAAGCTGGTTATGGTCAGCTGCAATATTTGAATCATCATATATAGGAGCAAGCTCGTGCTGAGCAGGAGCAACTTCGTTATGCTGTGTCTTTGCAGAAATGCCAAGCTTCCAAAGTTCCTTGTTAAGGTCGTTCATGTAGCAGGCAACTCTTTCCTTAATTGTGCCAAAGTAGTGGTCATCAAGTTCCTGACCCTTTGGAGGCATAGCACCAAAAAGTGTACGACCTGTAAACACAAGGTCTTTTCTCTGGTCAAAGAGTTTTTTATCTACAAGGAAATATTCCTGTTCAGGGCCTACAGAAGGAGTAACCTTTGTAGCTGTTGTATCGCCAAAAAGTCTTACAACTCTTAAAGCCTGTTTGTTAATAGCTTCCATTGAACGAAGAAGAGGTGTCTTCTTGTCAAGAGCTTCGCCTGTGTATGCACAGAAAATAGTAGGTATGCAAAGTGTAACACCTGATGCATCTTCTTTAAGGAATGCAGGTGATGTACAGTCCCAAATTGTATAACCTCTTGCTTCAAATGTAGCTCTGATACCACCTGAAGGGAAAGATGAGCCGTCAGGTTCGCCTTTTATAAGTTCTTTTCCCGCAAACTCCATTATAGCTTTACCGTCTTCTGTAGGTGCAATAAATGCATCATGCTTTTCAGCTGTAATACCTGTCATTGGCTGGAACCAGTGAGTATAGTGTGTAGCACCTTTTTCAATAGCCCATGATTTAATTGCTTCTGCTACTACGTCTGCTATTTCAGGGTTAAGTTCTTCACCTTTTTCAATAGTTCTCTTAAGTTCCTTATAAACTCTCTTTGGAAGTCTTTCACACATTACAGCATCGTTAAATACGTTGCTGCCATAAAGGTCTGACATAACAATTCTTTCGCTCATCTCTCTCAATCCTTTCAATTATTAATTTATTCTTTATAAGAATAAGTATTTTCTAATAGTAACCAAAACAGATAAAGCGCCCTCATAAAAATGAGAACGCCTTTGTTCTTTGGAAATATCAGTTATTACCTTTCGTATACAATAATATTAGATACCACTTTTCAAATAAAAAATCAAGTAGTATTATCCATTTTTGCCGTATTATATAAATTTTATATTAAATTTAATAAAAATTTATATAAATTAACTGTCATGAATTCATTACGAAAAGTATATATAAAATTATTTAAGGAGCTGAGCGAAATCTGATGAAACCATCATTGTACCTTTTTCAAGTTTAACAGCATCTGCAAGGTCTACACTTGCAACTTCATCGTCCTTTGTAACTTCAGCTACGTTGCTGCCGCATAAAACTTTGATTTCTACAGAGTCATTTGAAATAACGACTGCATCTTCGTTGCTTGTCCATTTAACTTCGAAACCAGCGTTTTCTGCTGTCTGTCTTAAAGCTACTGTTGAGATAGCTTCTACATTTTCAGCAACTGCCTTAGTGTTAGCTTCTACTGTTTCTTCTTCTGCTGCCTTAAGTATAATAACTCTTTCTGGTGTTGTCTGAGCTGGAATGCTTCTTGTTGTAGCACCGTATACAACTATAGCTGTAGCACCTTTGATGTCATCAGCAGTAAATATTTTTCTTGAACCCTGAACATCACCAATTACTGTATTTTCGCCAATGTTAAGCATTAATGAACTGTCTGTGCTTACAAGGTTTTCATCAAATGTAAGAACGCTTACAGATTTACCTTCGCTTTTGATTACAACTGCTTCTGCACTGCTTACCATTGGAGGTATGCTCATTGTCATAGGTGTCATAGCGTTAAGAACAACTGCTATTTCCATACCTTCTGTTAAATCAGCAGGTGTTTTGAAGCTGCCGTCTTTTGAATCAACAATGTATGCACCTGACTGAAGGTTTAATACAAGACCCATATCACCATCATCTATCATTATTCTTGTGTAGTCATCCTGAGCTTCAACGCTTGTAACTTTACCTTCGATTGTTCTGTAATCAGCTGTAACTTCTGCTTCTGAGCTTTCAGTTTCTGCTACAGGTGTTGCTGCTACTGCTGAGTCTGCTGCTGCACTGTTTTCTGCAAATGCCATTGAACTCATAACTGTTGCTGCCACTAAAGATAATGCAAATACTTTCTTTAAACCAAAATTCTTTTTCATATTAATTTCCTCCATTTATCTCTTTTAAAATTTTTTGTTATTGTTTTTTGTTTGTTATGATATATAAACGAGTTAGTTTAATTTTTAGTTCCCGTTTTTTTTTAATTTTTTTGGGAATTATTTTTTTAATCTTTTATATATCATTTTTGTTTTATGATATATAAACGCATTTAATTTAAACTTAGTTCCCGATTTTTTTTAATTTTTTTACACATTTAATCCAGACATGCTGTAAAGGTCATAATAAAGACCTTTTTTATTTATAAGTTCTTCATGTGTACCCTCTTCTTCTATGCCCTTAGGAGTAAGAACTATTATTCTGTCAGCATCTTTAATTGTAGAAAGCCTGTGAGCAACTGTAATAGTCGTTCTACCGTCTGAAAGGTCTTCCAAAGACTTCTGAACAAGCTTTTCGCTTTCGTTATCAAGGGCAGATGTAGCCTCATCAAGTATAAGCACAGGCGGATTTTTCAAAAATACTCGTGCTATTGAAATTCTCTGCTTTTGACCACCGCTAAGCTTTACGCCTCTTTCACCTACATATGTGTCGTAGCCTTCTGGAAGTGACATTATAAATTCATGAGCACCTGCCTTTTTTGCAGCCTCAATAATTTCTTCCTTTGATGCTCCTGGCTTTCCGTATTCAATATTTTCAAAAACAGTACCTGAAAAAAGATATACATCCTGCTGAACAATACCTATGGCATTTCTAAGACTTTTAAGTGTTACATCTTTTATGTTTTTGCCATCAAAAAGTATTCTGCCTTCTGTAACATCGTAAAATCTTGGTATAAGGCTGCAAATAGTTGTTTTGCCACCGCCACTTTGTCCAACAATGGCAATATTTTCGCCTTTTTTAATTTTAAGGTTTAAGTTATTTATTACATTTTCTTCTGATGAAGCGTATTTGAAAGATACATTTTCAAATTCAATTTCACCCTGTGGGTCTTTTATATCAACGGCGTCTTTGCTATCTTCTATT
>CALWHO010000093.1 GCA_944380405.1 uncultured Lachnospiraceae bacterium | reverse complement strand
GCAAGTTTTTTATTTTTGGCAGTTACTGTTGGGTCATCTGAATTATACAGTATAAAAAAGCGAAACAAACTAAAAAATGAGCTTTTAGGTGAGTATTACATACCTATTACAATTATAGTGCCTGCATACAACGAAGAAGTGACTATTGTATCAAGTATACACTCTCTTTTAGCATTGGAGTACAAGTTATATGAGATTATAATTGTAGATGACGGGTCAAAAGACGACACAACAAATATTGTAAAAGAAACTTTTAATATGCAGCAGATACACAGGCCTATTCAAAAAAAGATTAATTGTCAGGCGGAAGAAGTTATTTATGAAAGTTATGAATGGAAGGTTCCTATTACTTTAATACGAAAGAAAAACGGCGGCAAAGCAGATGCCTTAAACATGGGCATTAATGCTGCAAAGTATCCATATTTTATCTGTATGGATGCGGATTCAGTTTTACAATATGATTCTTTGGAAAAAATAGTGCGTCCTGTTTTAGAGGATGGTACAATTGTAGCTGTTGGTGGTGCTGTTAGGCCATGCAACGGTACTGAAATAGAAAAAGGCCGTGTTATTTCTTACAAAATGCCTGATAAAATTATACCATGCATGCAGGTATTAGAGTATGACCGTTCTTTTCTGGCAGCAAGAATTCTTTTTGACAAGTTTAACGGAAGCATTATAATATCAGGTGCTTTTGGATTGTTTAAAAAAAGCATTGTAATTGATGCAGGCGGGTATGACAGCACTACAATGGGTGAGGACATGGAGCTTGTAGTTAAGATGCATGTTTTCTGCCGTGAAAACGATATACCTTATAGAATACGATATGCTACAGATGCTATATGCTGGACTCAGGCACCTGAGAAATTACAGGATTTATGTAAGCAGAGAAGAAGATGGCACATTGGGCTTTTTCAAAGTATGTTGCGTCACAGGAGAATGTTTTTAAACCCTAAATATGGTCTTGTTGGAATGGTTTCATATTTATATTTTTTGATTTATGAGTTATTATCTCCATATATTGAGGTTTTTGGGTTATTAACAGTTGTGCTTGCGTTTTTTGTAGACTTAATTAATGTTCCGTTTATGATTTTATTTTTTGGAATATATGTATTATATTCGGCAATTTTATCTTTAACGGCTTTTTTTGCAAGAATACATACTGTTGATTTGAAGTTATCTCTTTCTGATGTTTTAAAAGCTGTTGGACTTTGTGTTTTAGAAGTTTCATGTATGAGATTAATACTGGCATGGGTTCGAGCAACGGCTTTAATTGGGTATAAAAAGAAGAAGAATTCATGGGGCAAAATTGAGAGAAAAACCATACGATTTAAATAATTAAAGGGGGGTTAAAAATGAAGTTAGACCAGATTAAAAAAGGTTTTTTTGGATACAAAAAGGCAAGTGTTTATGAATACATAGCAATGATGGAAGATGAGTTTTCTTTAAAGCTTTCTGAAAAGGAAAGTGAGTACAAAGAAAATGAAGAAAAGTATTTAGAGCGTATTAAATTACTGGAAGAAGATTTAAAAAACACAAAGGAAGAGCTTGAAGAAAAGAAAAAAGAACAGATGACCATTGCTTCTACACTTATGGAAGCAACACGATATAGAGATGCTTTATGCAAAGAGGCCGATGAAAGAGCAGAAGAAGAAAGAAAAAAATGGGAAAAGGAATTAGCCCAAAGAAGAAAAGAATTAGACAAATATCAGGCACAGGTTTCAAGTCTTAAAGAAATGCTTTCAGGGCTTCTTAAAAAAATGGAAGATGAAGCAGAAGAGTTTGACAGTCGTATAGAATATGTTAAATCTGCATGTCCAAGCCACAATATGACTTTATTTGAGAGGAAAAAAGAAAGCGAAGAGTAAAAAAAGGAGCAGGCTGTGGAAGAAAAGAGTTTAATTTATGTGGCAGGAAATCCAAATGCGTATCCTTTAGAATATTTTGATCCAAACACTGAAGAGTTTGAAGGCGTTATACCTGAATTGCTTGAGGATTTTTCTGCTCAAAGTGAATATGAAATAGTATATTATAAGGCAGATGGGAATGACTACCGCAGGCAGCTTGCCAAGAACAATCAGGTAGATTTATTGTCTGGATATATGTATGGAGATTCCATGCCTGAAAACGATGGAAGCACTGTATTGCTTTTAGCAAGCCACAACGACAAGGAATATATTTATTATATTTATTTTACAGATGCTGCTACTAAATCATTTAAAGACGACCTTATAGATTATATATCTACAATTTCTCAAGAGGAATTTACAGGGCTTTTGATTGAAGAGGCAACAACGCCAAAAGAAAACACTACTGTTTATTGGATAACTGGGTTTTTAGCAGCTTTTTCATTACTGATGATTATTGCTATTACAGTATTAGTAAAATGGTATGGCAAAAGACTTAAGAATATACAGCAAAATGTTGAGACAGACGAAGTTACTGGTCTTGGAAACATGGAATATATTTTAAGGTATTACAAGCAGTATGTAAACGACAAAAACAGAATATTATATCAGGCTGTATATTTTTATGCTGACACAGATAGACTACGAAGGTTAAGCAGCAGTGAGGCTACAGATGAGTTTTTAAGATATTGTGCCATGATATTGGGAGAATATACAGGGGACAGTGACATTACTGCAAGGGTATCTGACAGTGGTTTTGTTATGCTAAAGTTTACAGGCGGAGCAGGGAGCTTAGACAAATGGCTTGACAATGTTTTAGGCAGAATGTGTGCTTATTCTGAGCTTTACAGCAAACCTTTTGACACTGGCATGAGTGTTGGAATATATCAGTTAAGGGCAGAGGACAGGGACATAAACGAAATAATTTTTCAAGCCGCTCAAGGTGCATACAAGGCACAAAAGGAAGGCTTAAATTATATTTATTGTTCAAGGCAGATGATGGATAAGTTTATTGAAGAAAGGCAGCTACAGTCAAGTATAGAAAGGGCATTTACAAAAAATGAATTTCAATTATACATTCAGTTTTATGTCGATGCTCATAATTTTAAGATAGTTGGTGGTGAAGCTTTAACTCGCTGGCATCATCCTCAAAAAGGCGTATTAATGCCAAGTGTTTTTATACCTCTTTTGGAAAGAGAAAAAACTATAATAAGGCTTGACTACTATTGTCTAAAAGAAGTATGCTCTTTTTTGGAGGATTTAGCAAAAGAAAGCATAGATACATTTTTTATATCGTGCAACTTCTCTCGTGAAACATTTGCAGCTACAGATTTTGTGGGTAATGTTAAAAAAATTATTGATGAATATACTTTCCCAAGGGAACTATTAATATTAGAAATTACTGACAGTACTTCTGTGAGAGATTCTGCTCAGGTAAGGCAAAACATAATTGACCTTAAAGAGTATGGTGTTAGAATTGCTTTAGATGATTTTGGAGAGGGGTGTACTTCATTTTATGATTTGCAGAAATATCCTATTGATGGTATAAAGCTTGACAAAGGCTTAGTTGACTACATTTTGACTCCAAGTGGTATTTCAATTCTTAAGGCTATGATTCAAGTTGGACATGAACTGAATATGACTATTTTAGCCGAAGGCGTTGAAACTGATGAGCAGGTGAAAATACTTCAGGATATAAACTGTGATGTAATACAAGGTTTCAAATTTTTTCAGCCTCTGCCAAAGTGGGAGGCAAACAAAAAGATTTCAGAAAATTATTGTGGAAAATAAGCTGTGCCAAATTGACTTTTTGTAAAAAGACAAAGACACAACTGTGGTTTTATAATATTACACAGGTAGGAGAGTTGGTATGGACGAGAAAAAATTGCAAAAACAGTTAATTCGTATTACGGCAATTACTGTTTTAAGCAGTATAATATTGACTTTAATTGGTTTTGGTATTTGGGGATATACAATTAAGTCTGCTTACGAGGTTAAGCACACGCAGTTAAAAGTGGAAGCTGTTGAGTATAAAGCCCGTATTTTGAAGCAGATGGACAAGAATATGCAGATTCTTACTACATTATCAAAAGCATATGAAATAAGTACCATTACAGATGAGCCAGAACGTTTGGAAAAGAGTCTTATGGCAACAAATTCTGCCAATGATTTTATCAGCATGATATACATGGATAAAAGTGGTGTTGGAATTATGCACACACCAGGCTTTGGTACATGGGACAACGTTACTTTAGATGAATGCAACGAGTATTCAGCAGAGGCTATTGAATCTGCTCTACAGGGAGAAAATGCAGTATCAAAAGTTTTTGAAAGTAAGGTATATGACGGAAAGCTGTTTGTATATGCTGTACCTGTATACAAAAATAATGAGGTTGTAGGAGCATTAGCAGCAAGTGATACACTGGATATATTTAAAGATATTTCTAATGGCAATGTAATTATGAATGGTTCAGGGTATATTCATCTTATAAATTCTGAAGGTGAGTTTTTAGTTCGTTCTCAAAACAGCATTGTTCAAGAAATGTACAATACCATTTATGAAGGAAGAATTCTTTCAGATGAAACTAAGGAAAGGATAGATTCTGCTTTAAAAAAAGGAATATCTGTTTCTGGTGAGTACACATATTCTGGTGAAAAGTGTCATTTTTATATTGAGCCATTAGGAATTAATAGCTGGTTTTTATTTTGTTCAAACAAGGTAAGTGATTCTATATTTTTTGCTTCAAATATTTTAACAGCCTTTGGCGGAATAATGCTTGTATTTGTAATAGTAGTTAATATACTTCTTTATAGTGGTTGGCGTATATTTAACAAAAACACAAAGTCATTAATTAAAATTGCATATAGTGATCCTCTTACTGGTGCAGAAAATACTGCACGTTTTGACCATGATTTTCAAATTATTCAAAGTGAAAGAAAAAAATTTAGTACAGTAGCTATTAATATTCATAACTTTAAAGGAATTAATGACCTTTTTGGGAAAAACAAAGGTGATTATGTACTGTGTTATATTAAAAAAATAATTGATGAAAATTTAAAAGATGGCGAATTTTTCTGCAGAGATACAGCAGACCTGTTTTACATTCTTATGCTGGACACAGATGAGGCTGTTATTACAAAAAGAATAAGAAAAATAATTGACTATATAAGCAAGGCTTCGTTAGCATATGGCGAATACAGTTATGAGCTTTCTTTATATGCAGGTGTTGCTATAGGCGGAGACCGTGAAAAGGCTTTGGTGGCTATGCAGAGTATAAAGAACACTCATCATACAGATATTGCCTTTTACAATCACAATATGCATGATGCTTTACGAAGAAAAAACAGTATTGAAAGTCAAATGTATCCTGCACTGCAAAACAGAGAATTTAAGCTTTTTCTTCAGCCTAAATTTGATATAAAAAATAACAGGCTTATTGGTGCAGAAGCTCTTGTAAGATGGCAAAATCTAAATGGTTCCTACAGATATCCAAATGAGTTTATACCTTTGTTTGAAGAAAATGGATTTTGTATAAAGCTTGATATGTATATGGTTGAAAGAGCATGTGAACAGATAAAAGAATGGATTGACAGCGGCATTACACCAATACCTATTTCTGTTAACCAGTCGAAGCTGCTTTTTTCTGATTTTAATTATCCTGAAAACCTTATGCATATACTTGACAAATACAATGTTTCTCCGTCATTAATTACTCTTGAAATTTTGGAAGGTGTTGCAAACAACAATTTAGAAAGACTTAATCAGCAGATTAATGCCCTCCATGAAAAAGGTTTTAAAATTTCAATGGACGATTTTGGAAGCGGTTATTCTTCTCTTAACATGCTGTATCAGCTGAAAATTGACGAGCTTAAGTTAGATCGTGGTTTTATGCGAAAAGCGGCCAAAGAGGACGAAGAAAGGCGTAAAGTTATATTGGAGCAGATTATAAGTTTTGCTCACAAATTGGATATTACAACTGTTGCTGAGGGTATTGAGGTACAGGAAGACAAAGATATGATGCTATCATTAAACTGTGATTTTGGGCAAGGTTATTTTTATGACAAGCCTATGTGTGCAAAAGAATTTAGTGAGAAATACATGAAAAATAAGCAAAGCGATTAAAAAAAGACCGATATAGTTTTTAACAAAAAAGGCAAGCCTATTATGGTTTGTCTTTTTTTGGTAAATTAACATATCACAATTGAAATAAGCATAAATGTATGGTACAAAGTAAAGAGAAGTACATATTTTTAATATGGTTTAATTATTTTTGATTTGGAAAAATAAAAAGGAGCATTTATGGCAGAAAACATAAAGAAATATTTTTTGTATTTTATTTTTTATTCTGTTATTGGGTGGCTATACGAAGTTTTTTTAGAGGTTGTTATATACAGATGGGGTTTTTCAAACAGGGGCATGCTTTTTGGACCATACTGCATTGTATACGGTTTTGGAGCTTTACTGCTTTTATTTGTTTTAGGAAAATACAGGTTTAAAAAGATTTACATAGGGAAAATAAACATTATGCCTGTATTTATATTTTTAGGAATTATAATTATAACCACGGTTGTTGAGCTTATTTCCAGTTATATTATGGAGTTTATAACTGGAGGGTGGTTATGGGACTACAGAGGATACAGTTTTAATTTTCAGGGAAGAATTGCTCTTAATCCAAGCATAAGATTTGGATTAGGAGGAATGTTTTTTATATATGTTTTACAGCCTTTATTTGAAAAATTTACGGCAAGGCTTTCTAAAGATGCACTGGACATTATGTCGGCTGTTTCATTTTTAATTATTCTTACTGACATAGTATTTTACATTATAAACAGAGGTTAACATTTTTTTAAATAATTATTTAAATTATTTTAATTGTTTTTTTAGGCTGTATTATATAAAATATTAAATACGTTAAAGTTAAAAAAATATTTCCATAGTTAAAAACAAAAAGATGGTTAAAAGAATATAATCATCTTTTTGTTTTATGCAGATAGCAAAAACAGGGGTTTTTAAAATATATGAAGCTTGAAAGAGATTTTTATTTAGGTGATACTTTAGATTTGGGCAAAAGGCTTTTAGGCAAAGTGATTGTTACAAACAAAAATGGAATAACAACAAGAGCAAGAATTGTTGAAACGGAATGTTACATTGGACCTTACGACAAAGCTGCACATTCTTATGGCGGCAAAAGAAATGGCAGATGTGAAGTGCAGTACAAAGAGGGTGGATATGTATACATTTACATGATTTACGGTATGTATTACTGTTTTAACATTGTGACTGCAAAAAAAGACATGCCTGAATCGGTACTTATAAGAGCGGCAGAGCCTATTGATGGCATTGATGAAATGAAAAAAAGAAGAAAAACAAATAATATAAAAAATTTATTAAATGGTCCTGGAAAGCTGACAATGGCATTAGGCATTACAAAAGAGGACTATGGGAAAGATTTATGTGGAGATGAAATATACATTGAAGATGACGGGTATGAACTAAGCCAGGAGGACATAGAAGAAAGCAAAAGAATAAACATTGATTATGCTGAAGAAGCAAAGGATTTTTTATGGAGATTTACCATAAAAGAAAATGATTTTTTATCTGTGAAGAAAAAGAAATCTTCCACATAAAGTATTATTGTTTAAAATAACGTATTATGTTATATTTAAGTTGTAAATAAACATGGAGGTATATTTAAGGTGAAAAAAATTGCTATTGTTACAGACAGCAACAGTGGAATAAGCCAAAGCGAGGCAGCTAAAATGGGCGTACATGTATTGCCTATGCCTTTTTCTATAGATGGAAAAGTATACTACGAGGGTGTTGACATTTCTTTTGATGAGTTTTTTGAATTACAGGAAAATGATGCCGACATTTCAACTTCTCAGCCTTCTATTGCAGAGGTTGCTTCTTTATGGGACAGGCTTTTAGATGAATATGAAACATTAGTCCATATACCTATGAGCAGCAGTTTAAGCAGTTCCTATCAGACAGCAATGGTTGTAGCTCAGGACTACGAAGGCAGGGTTTTTGTAGTTGACAACAAGAGGATTTCTGTTACTCAAAAAAGGTCAGTTCAAGATGCTTTAGAGCTGGCAGAAAAAGGTTATACGGCAGAGAAAATTAAAGAAATACTGGAAAAGACACAGTATGACAACAGCATATACATTACTTTAGAAACTCTCAAGTATTTGAAAAAAGGCGGCAGAATTACTCCTGCTGCAGCTGCTATAGGAACATTACTTAAAATTAAGCCTATTTTGCAGATACAAGGAGGAAAACTTGACGCTTTTTCAAAGGCAAGAACTAAAAAAGCTGCAAAGAAAATAATGATTGATGCCATAAAAAAAGACATGGTTGAAAGATTTGGGTCTAAAGAAGACGCAAGCGGCATATACATGCAAATGGCTTACACTGGTGACGAGAAAGAAATAAATGCTTTTAAAGAGGAAGTTTTAGAGATATTCCCAAACATGGAAATAGAGTGTGACCATTTATCATTGAGTGTTTCATGTCACATAGGGAAAGGTGCTATTGCCATAGCATGTACAAAAAAACTTGATATACTTAATATATAATAATAATTTAAAAGATATGGATTAAATATTCATATCTTTTTTATATTTGTATAGCTTTATAAATATGGATTTTTATTATATGATATTTAAAGTTTTATGTGGCATAAAAATTAGAAAATAAAAGAAAATATGAGAAAATAAGAGATATATTGAGATAATAATATATAAACACTTATAAATAACTTTAAAATAAGTTGCATATAATTGGCTATAAAGATACTATTAAATCTGTGGTTAGCACTCGAATAGTGTGAGTGCTAACAGAGGAAACTTGTTCAAGGAGGGTTAAAAATGACACTTAGACCATTAGGAGATAAAGTTGTAATTAAACAGATGGAAGCGGAAGAAAAAACTAAATCAGGCATTGTTCTTCCTACTCAGAGCAAAGAAAAACCACAGGAAGCAGAAGTAATTGCTGTTGGTCCTGGTGGCATGGTTTATGGAGAAGAAGTTGTTATGTGGGTTAAACCAGGTGACAAGGTTATATATTCAAAATATTCTGGAACAGAAGTTAAAATGGACGGCGAAACATACATTATTATAAAGCAGGCTGACATTTTAGCTATTGTTGAAGATTGATTTTAGACTATTAATTGTTCATATATGGAGGTAATGAATTATGCCAAAGGAAATTAAATACGGCACAGAAGCCAGAAAAGCTATGGAAGCTGGCGTAAACAAGCTTGCAGATACAGTTAAGGTTACACTTGGACCTAAAGGAAGAAACGTTGTACTTGACAGAAAGTACACATCTCCTCTTATTACAAACGACGGTGTTTCAATTGCAAAGGACATTGAGCTTGAAGATCCATATGAAAACATGGGTGCTCAGCTTGTAAAAGAAGTTGCTACACAGACAAACGACGTTGCTGGTGACGGTACAACAACTGCTACTGTTCTTGCTCAGTCAATGATTCAGGAAGGTCTTAAAAACATTGCAGCTGGTGCAAACGCAATTATATTAAGAAAAGGTATGCACAAGGCTACTGCTGCTGCTGTTGAAGAAATAAAGAACATGAGCCAGGTTGTAAGCACAAAGAACCACATTGCAAGAGTTGCTGCTATTTCTTCAGGCGATGACGAAGTAGGCAACATGATTGCTGATGCTATGGAAAAAGTTACAAACGACGGTGTTATTACTGTTGAAGAAAGCAAGACTATGAACACAGAGCTTGACCTTGTTGAAGGTATGCAGTTTGACAAAGGTTATCTTTCAAGCTACATGTCAACAGACATGGAAAAAATGGTTGCTGTACTTGAAAATCCATATATCCTTATTACAGACAAGAAAATTTCAAATATTCAGGAAATACTCCCTGTACTCGAACAGATTGTAAACACAGGTGCTAAGCTTCTTATTATTGCTGAAGACGTTGAAGGCGAAGCTCTTGCTACACTTGTACTTAACAAACTTAAAGGCACATTTACATGTGTTGCTGTTAAAGCTCCTGGATACGGTGAAAGAAGAAAAGAACAGCTTGCTGACATTGCTGCTCTTACAGGCGGTCAGGTTATAAGCGATGAATTTGGTATTGAGCTTAAAGATGCTACACTTGACATGCTTGGTCGTGCTAAGACAGTTAGAGTTGAAAAAGAAAGCACAATTATTGCTGACGGTGCTGGTGACCCTGACAATATTGCTGCAAGAGTTATGCAGATTAAGAGAGGCATTGAAGAAACAACAAGCGATTTTGACAGAGAAAAACTTCAGGAAAGACTTGCTAAACTCAGCGGCGGCGTAGCTGTAATCAAAGTTGGTGCTGCTACAGAAACAGAAATGAAAGAAAAGAAACTTAGAATGGAAGACGCTTTAGCAGCTACAAAGGCAGCTGTTGAAGAAGGCATTGTTGCTGGTGGCGGTACAGCTCTTATCCATGCTATTCCTGCTGTTGAAAATGTTGTTGAAAGTCTTTCAGGCGACGAAAAGACAGGTGCTATGATTATACTTAAAGCTCTTGAAGCTCCTATGAAACAGATTGCTACAAATGCAGGTCTTGAAGGTGCTGTAATTGTAAACAAAGTTAAAGAGCTTGAAGCAGGTTTTGGTTTTAACGCTCTTACAGAAGAATACGTTGACATGATTGAAGCAGGTATTGTTGACCCAGCCAAGGTTACAAGAAGTGCTCTTCAAAATGCAACATCTGTTGCTTCAACATTCCTTACAACTGAGGCTGTTGTGGCTGAGTTCCCAGACAAAAATGCTCCTGCTATGCCAGCAGGTAACCCAATGGGCGGATACATGTAATATGAAATTAAATACAAAAACAGCTGAAACTTAAGTTTCAGCTGTTTTTTTTTGTCTGAAAATAGAGTATTTTTTTCATGAAATGAAAAAGTTTATTTTTTGAAAATAAGTTGAGATTTTGATACATGGCGGATATTTTTTTATCAATATCTGCTTCATCTACTGCAAAAGAAGTATTTCTTTCTTCTGAAGTACCCATAAGCCATGATGGGTTTACACAAAAGTATTCAGCCAAAATTTGAATGGTTGGTATTTTAGGAGACATTTTTCCTTTTGTATATCGTGAAATAGTTGAGGGACTTAAATTTACAACAGCAGAAAGTGAGTAAACAGTTTCGTTATTTTCTTCCATTAATTGCTTTAAGCGCTTACTGAATTTATCGGTATACAGTTGTTTTTTTTCCATCTAACAATCTCTCCTTTTAATGTGGAGTATAACATAATACATTAATTAATTCAATAACAAAATGTGACTATATTTACGAAATTACACAAAGCGTGTTGACAGTGGGGTTTACATGTGTTAATTTATGCTGAAAAGGGGGCTGACATATGAAGTGCAAAAAATATGATGAAATGACAGAATTGAAAAATTTAATCAGGAGAAAAAACATGTCTTACAGGCGTTTAGCCAGTGCCATAGGCATAAGCACTGACGCAATAAACAACAAGTTAAATGGATATACATCATTTAATTTAAACGAAGCTGAAAAAATAATTGAGATATTAGGTATTTCTTCTGAGGAGATTAACAGATATTTTTTTGGCAAATATTGCGAAACGCAACAAAATGACACAAGGGAATATTTCTTCATATATTAAAAAAGAGTTTTATTTTGGAATAAAGCATGATTGGGGTTTTATTGGGGTTATGAAGCGAAAAAGGGACACAAGTTTAGTTGAATACGGCATATCTGAATATGCTTACAGGGAAATGATTTATTTTTGTATGCAGTATGGAGAAAAGAAAGAAAAGCTAAATGATTTATACAGCATAAAAGCCATAAATTATGACAAGGCAGTTGTTGATGGAGGAGCAGCGTATGATGGAGTTTTTGACAAGGCTCAAAAGGCAGCAATAATTAAAAGTGATGTTGAAATTATTGAAAAGGCAGCATCTGAAGCAGCATCTGACATTAAGGACAGGCTAATTGACAATGTTTGTTATGAAATTCCTTTTGAGTACATGGATGTACCTTGTGGAAGAAGGCAGTTTTACGACAAGAGGAAATTATTTTTTATTATACTTAACAGATATTTAAATGAAAGAAAAAAAGGGTAACACAGGTAACATACTTATGTGGTATATTAGTACCATGAAAAATGATGAAACAGTCAGTTGACTTATTTCTCGTAGTATAAAAGGGAGTAAGACATGGCTGTTATTTTTTTACCAAAAAGGAGGGATATAGAGACAAAAATGGATGAAAAAAGAAAAGTAAGCAGAACGTCAAAGCTTAAAAGACAAAAAGAATTTGCTGACTTAATGCTTAGGAGAGATTTTGACGGTGACATAGAAAGGCTTTGTGACGATTATGGTGTTTCAAAGGCTGAGTTTAACAAATGGCTTGAAGAAGAAAGATTTAAAGACATTATTGAAAAAAGTCTTGAAAAGCACAACTACGAAGAAATTGCTGTTGTATGGAAGGCTCTTATTAATCTTTGCGAAAAAGGCAACATTCAGGCAATTAAATTTTATTTTGCTTTAAGAGAAAAATACACAGGCTCTGCAACGCCTTTATCTGAAAATCTTATACAGATTATAGACGACATACCACAGTATGAGGATGATGAGAAATGATTTGTTTAAGCAGTTTAATTGCACCTGCTTTTTACAAGGCACATAGAGAGATTGAAAAAGGGGAGTACACTCATTATTTTTTTGCTGGAGGCAGAGGCAGCGGCAAGTCTTCTTTTATTTCTATAGAGATTATATACGGAATGATGAACGACCAAAATGCCAATGCTGTTGCTCTTAGAAAAATAGGCAACAATTTAAAAGACAGTGTATTTGAGCAGTTGAGTTGGGCAATAGAAATGTTGGGGCTTGAAAATCTTTGGGAAGAGAAAACATCTCCGCCAAGGCTTACAATTAAGAAAACTGGGCAGAAAATAATATTCAGGGGTGGTGACGAGCCACGAAAAATAAAAAGCATAAAGTTTAGAAAAGGTTATGCAAAATTCATTTGGTACGAAGAAGCTGACGAGTTTGGAAACATGGGTGAAATACGAACCATAAACCAGTCGTTAATGCGTGGTGGTGACAAGTTTACTGTATTTTACAGTTTTAACCCGCCAAAGGAAAAGAGGCACTGGATTAACACTGAATGTTTAATTGAAAGGCACGACACAAAGCTATTTAAAAGCACTTATTTAGACATGCCAAAGGACTGGCTTGGCAGGCAGTTTTTTCAAGAGGCTGACTTACTTAAGAAAACACATCCAAAAGCCTACGACCATGAATATTTAGGCATTGCCGTAGGTGGCGGAGGAGAAGTTTTTGAAAACTTAAACATAAGAGCTATTACAGATGTGGAAATAGAAAGCTTTGACAAAATTTCCAGAGGTCTTGACTGGGGTTATGCTGGAGACCCTTTACACTATTGTGTAAACCACTTTGACAAGACAAGAAGGAAGCTATACATATTTTACGAGATACAGAAAAAAGGCATCAGCAATTTTAAAGCGGCAGAGCTTATAAAAGAGGAAAACAAACAAAAAGGCATTGTTATTTGCGACAGTGCCGAGCCAAAAAGCATTGCGGAGCTTTGTTTTTTAGGCATAAATGCTGTAGGAGCGAAAAAAGGACCTGGAAGCATTGAATATGGCATAAAATGGCTACAAAGTCTTGAGGAGATTATTATTGACCCGAAGAGGTGTCCAAACACAGCAAGAGAGTTTACGGAGTATGCCCTTGAAAGCGATGGAATGGGTGGGTACAAAGGATTTTATCCTGACAAAAACAATCATTCCATTGATGCAGTAAGGTACAGCAGGCAGTTTGACATGGACATGGTGAAAGTGAGGTAAAGAGAAGAAATGTTTTTGACGGAAACGGATTTGATTAATGCGAAAATTACATCTGACGGAGCATTAAACGAAAGTGACATATTAAAGTACATTATAAATGAGGAGTCTTCCACTGAAAAACGAAAGAAAATGGAAGAAGGCGAAAAATACTACTGTTATGAGCATGACATAATTAAAAAGGATTTCAGGCAGAGCAGGGTTTCTGAGACAAAAGAAAACGATGACGGCAGCGAAAGTGAGGAAATACGAAACTTCTTTAATCCAAACAGAAGCAATCACCACACTGTAAATGGTTTTCACAGGCTTCTTGTTGACCAGAAGGTTTCATATTTACTTGGCAGAAGTCCTGTTATAAAGGCTGTAAGTCCTGACAGAGAAAAAGGCGATATGTTAGAGAGAATTATTGAAGACAGGTGTGGTGATGAATTCAAAACTATTATTCAGGAGCTTTTAACAGGGGCAAGTAACAAGGGTTTTGAGACTATTCATGTTTATTATGACGAAAAAGGCTCTTTAAGATATGTTATTGTGCCTTCTCAGGAGGTTATACCTATATATGACAGCAGGTACGAAAACGAGCTTGAGCAGTTAATAAGATATTACGACACTATTGTGGTTAGAAACGGGCAAAAGTACACAAGAAAAAGAGTTGAGTGGTGGACAAAAGACGATGTAACTTACTACGTTGAGGACGACAGCAGAAATTTTATTATTGACACCAGCATGAAGCACAATCCTTCGCCACACTGGTGGGGAATATCAATTGAAGATGGTTACGAGAAAACAAGAGAGGCACACGGCTGGGGCAGAGTGCCTTTTATTATTTTGAAAAACAACAGCAAAGGAACAACTGACTTAGAGGGCATAAAAGGTCTTATTGATGCCTACGACATTATAAGCAGCGAAGGTGTAAACAACATTACAGACCTTGTGGAGCTTTACTGGGTTATACAAGGCTATGGCGGTGAAACGGCTTCTGCTATTGCAAAGAAGCTACAGATAAACAAAGCTGTTCACATTAACGACAACGGTGGTGCTGTTGAGGCAAAGCAGATACAGCTTGATGTTTCTGGCAGGCTTGAGTTTATGAAGATGCTTAGAAGGGACATTTTCCAGTTTGGGCAGGGTGTTGACATTGACATGGACAGACTTGGCAATTCACCAAGTGGTGTTTCTCTCAGGTATCAGTACACTCTTTTGGACTTAAAGGCTGACAGTGTTTCTTCAAGGCTCAAGAAAGCCATTAAGGAGCTTTTAAGCTACATAGTATTTGACTACAACATAAAAAACGGAACTGATTTTAATTACGAAGATTTAAGAATAAGTTTCAAGAAAAACATGATTACAAATGATTATGAAACTGTTCAGATGATTGAAATGAGCAGGGACATTTTAAGCAAAGAAACTCTTTTAAGCGTTCATCCTTTTGTTGAGGAAATAGGAAGCGAAAAGTACGAAAATGAAATTTAGTAAAAAAAAGGGTGGCTGGGGCAGGGAGAACATAATTGAGAAAGGAGGCGACAAAAACATGGAATGGCTTAAAGAAATAGTTAACGAGGCACAGGACAAAGAGGAGCTTATTGAAATGATTACAGAAAAAATAAGCGAGCTTTATGTTTCAAAAGAAGATGCTGAGAAAAATGGCAGCGAAGAAATTGAAAGGCTCAACAAAGAAATTTCGTCAATTAAAAATGAATATGCCATTGAAAAAGAGATTATGACGCAGGGCGGCAAAAATGCAAAAGCCATAAGAGCCCTTATTGACGAAAGCATGATTGAAGTTGACGAAAAGGGAAACATTACTTCAATTAACATGGAGGCTCTGAAAAAAAGCGACCCGTATTTATTTAAGGAAATAAAGACTGCTGTTGAGGGTGCAGAGGAAAGCAAAGAGTCTACAAAGAAAAAAGAGAAAAATTTATTTTTTGAAAGTGCAAGAAAAGCTGCTGGAGTTAAAAGCAGATAAAAAGAAAGGAAGATGAAATAATGGCAAACAGTATTGAATATGCAAGCAAATTTCTCCCTGTAATTGACGACATTTACAAGGAGCAGAGCGTTACAGAAGGTTTAGACACAAGCACTATGGCAGATTTTAGCGGTGCTAACGAAATTAAGGTACTTAAAGTGACTACTACAGGTCTTGGAAACTACAGCAGAAGCGAAGGCTATCCAAAAGGCGATATTACTGCTGTATGGGAAACTATGATGCTTACTCAGGAGAGAGGCAAAGAAATTACTATTGACAGAATGGACGACGAAGAAACTCTTGGTATGGTATTTGGGTCTGTGACAGGCAATTTTATGAGAGAATGGGTTATTCCTGAAATTGATGCGTACAGATTTTCAAAATACGCTTCTACAGATGGCATCAGCAAAACAAGTGCAACACTCACAAAAGACACTATTATTGAAGCCATTGACGAGGCTGTTATGGAAATGGACAACAATGAAGTTCCACAGGAAGGCAGAGTACTTTTTGTAAACAGTGATTTAAAACCTGCCTTAAACGGCGCTCTTTCAAGACAGTGGGGTAACGAAAGCGAAACAAACACTGTTATTAATGGATACAACAACATGAAGGTTATTTATGTACCTAAAAACAGATTTTACACAGCTATTGACATGAACACAGGAGAAGGTACATGGGGCTACAGCAAAAATTCTGCTGCAAAGGATATCAACTTTATGATTATTTATCCACAGGCTCTTGTACAGGCAAAGAAGTTTGTTATGCCTAAGATTTTCTCTCCTGACGAAAACCAGAAGATGGATTCATGGCTTTTCCAGTTCAGACTTTACCACGATGCTTTTGTTTACGAAAACAAGGTGAAAGGCATTTACTTAAGCGAAAGAGCATAACGAGGTGATATTTTGGACAGAGAGGCTTCTTTGAGAAAAATCGCCATGTTATGCGGCAAAGACAGCTATGACAAAATTGACGAGTTTACATTTAATTACACTGAAAATATAATTAAAAATTTTTGTGCCATTGATGAAATTCCAGTTGGTCTTGAGGAAACCTTTATTGACATGGCTGCTGAAATTGAAAAAAGCGGCAGTTTTGGGGAAAATCAAAACATGGGTGACATAAAGAGCATAAGCGAAGGCGACATTTCTATGACTTTTAGTGACGCAAAAAATGACATTTTAAGTTTAAAGGATTTCAGAGAGCAGTTAGAAAATTTCAGGAGGCCAAAATGGTAAAAAGCAAATTTAAAAATGCCATAGAAATGCTTTATGATGGAATATGCGACATTTTTAGAAGTGTAATTGAAGAAAGCGAAAGCGGCATATCTTACGAAAGGCGTGAAAAGGTATACGAAGGCGTTAAATGCAGGCTTAGTTACGAAAGCGGCAAAAGTGCCCAAAAAAGCGAGACAATTACTACTGCAAGCCAGAGCATAAAGCTTTTTTTACCTTTAGGATATGAAATAAAGAATGGCGACATGGTTTTTATTACACAAAACGGTATAAGTGAAAAATACAAATTGTGTGGGAAAGTAAGTGTATACAAGAACCATCAGGAGTGCATACTGGAGATTTTTGATGAGAGTGTATGAATATGATTAAAAAAATAACAGAAGGAATTGCAAAAGGCATTAAGAGCAAATTTAATGAAGGATATTCCATATACACAGAAGCCATTGAGCAGGGAGTTAAAAAGCCCTGTTTTTTTATTTTAAACAAAGCATGTAAGTTTGACCCTCTTTTAGGCAAAAGAGGGAAAATAACTTATTGTTTTGAAATTGAAGTTTACGGCAAAAGCCGTGAAGAGGCAGAGGGAATATTATTTGAGCTTTTTACTGCATTAGGGTTTATTGACACTGAAGAAGGGAAGCTCATGGGAAAGAACATGAGTTTTTCTCTTGAAGGTGAGATGGGTATTTTTAAGTGTGAGTACACTATTATAATTCAGATGCAGGAAGAAGAATGTGAGTGTATGGAACATCTGGAGAGAAAGGAAGTGTGATTTATGGCCCTTGGCGGCGGTACTTTTTTAAGTGAGAACAAGATACTTCCAGGAAGCTACATTAATTTTACAAGTGCAGCAAGAGCTGACGCTTCATTAAGCGAAAGAGGCACAGCGGCAATTGGTGTGGAGCTTGACTGGGGTGTTGATGGAGAGGTATTCATGGTTGAAAGCAGCGACTTTTTAACAGACAGCGTTGAGTTATTTGGCTATGGGTATACAGACAGCAAATTAAAAGGCATTAGAGATTTATTTAAAAATGCGGCAAAGTGTTATTTTTACAGACTTAACAGTGGTGAAAAGGCAACTTGTGCTATAGGAAGTGCAAGATACAGCGGAGTTGCTGGCAACAAAATAACAATTTCAGTTATTGAAAAAGACGGCACATTTATCGTTGACACATATTATGACGGAAAAAATGTTGACAGCCAGAGTGTTACAGCAGCATCTGAACTTATTGACAACGCCTTTGTTATATTTAACAAAGAGGCAAGTCTTGAAGCATCTGGCGGAACAGCCATGACAGGCGGTACAAACGGCACAGGTGGCAGTTCTGCTCATCAGGAGTTTTTAAGTAAAATAGAAAGCTTTAGTTTCAACACATTAGGCTGTTTAAGCGATGATGATGAAATAAAAGGCTTATACTGCGATTTTACAAAGCAGATGAGAGATACATACGGAATAAAATTCCAGTGTGTTGTTTATAGATATGCAGGGGAAAATGAAGGAATCATCAGTGTTGAAAATACTGTGAAAGACGAAGGAGAAGCAGAGTACAGTCTTGTATACTGGGTAACAGGTGCAAGTGCTGGATGCGAAATTAACGAAAGTCTTACAAACGCAATATATGACGGAAGTTTTACAGTAAATACTGAGTACAAGCAAAGTGATCTTGAAGATGGAATTGAAAGCGGTAAATTTATGTTCCACAAGGTTGGTGACAACGTAAGAGTTTTAGAGGACATAAACACATTTACAGAGTTTACGACAGACAAGAACGAGGATTTTAGCTACAACCAGATTGTTAGGGTTATTGACCAGATTGGTAACGACATTGCGGTATTATTCAACACAAAATACCTTGGCAAGGTACAAAACAACAATGCAGGCAGGCTTGCTTTTTGGAGCGACATTGTATATTACAACAGAGAGCTTGAAAGACTTGGTGTAATTGAAAACTTTAATGCTGACGATGTTATTGTTGAAATGGGCAGCGACAAAAAGACTGTACGAGTTTCTAACCCTATTGAGGCTGTATGTGCCATGAGCAAGCTTTACATGACAGTTATTGTAAAGTGAAAGGAGTGAATTTAATTTGGCAGGAATAATGAATGTTAAAGATGCCGTATCTGCTTCCCTTGCTGAGTGCTATGTGACAATTGACGACAGAAGATACAACTTCATGCAGGCTATCAACATGGAAGCAAAAATGGAAAAGACAAAAAAGACTGTGCCTATTCTTGGCAAGACAGGAAAAGGCAACAGGTCTTCTGGCTGGACAGGTACTGGAAAGGCTACTTTCCATTACAATAGTTCTATTTTCAGAGAGATTTTATACAAATTCAAAGAAAGTGGAGAGGACATGTATTTTGACATACAGGTTACAAACGACGATCCTACAAGCAGTGTAGGCAGGCAGACAATTATACTTAAGGACTGCAACATAAACGGCGGTGTTCTTACTAAGTTTGATGCTGAAAAAGATTATCTTGATGAGGAATACGAATTTACATTTGAAGATTGGGAAATGCCTGAAAAGTTCAGTCAGTTAAGCGGCATGTAATTTTATTAAAAATTAATTTTAAAGTGGTTTTCAAAAAAATAATTGAAAGCCGCTTTAAATTTTATTATTGAGGTGGATTTTTAT
>CALWHO010000092.1 GCA_944380405.1 uncultured Lachnospiraceae bacterium | reverse complement strand
AAAGAGAACAGACATTAAACCAGCTTTTAAGCGAAATGGACGGCTTTGATGCATCAAAAGGCGTTGTAATACTTGGTGCTACAAATAGACCAGAGGTTCTTGATAAGGCTCTTTTAAGACCAGGACGTTTCGACAGAAGAATTATAGTTGATAAACCTGACCTTATAGGCCGTGAACAGATACTTAAAGTACATTCAAAAAATGTTATACTTGACGATGATGTTGACTTCCACCAGATAGCACTCTCCACAAGCGGTGGTGCAGGTGCAGACCTTGCAAACATAGTAAATGAGGCAGCATTAAGAGCCGTCAGACTTGGCAGAGACAAGGTAAATCAAAGTGACTTTATGGAGGCTGTTGAAATAATAATTGCCGGTAAAGAAAAGAAAGACCGCATTATGAACGAAAAAGAAAGAAATATAGTTGCATACCACGAAGTAGGTCATGCTCTTGCAACAGCACTTCAAAAAAATACTCAGCCAGTACAGAAAATAACAATTGTGCCTCGTACAATGGGCGCTTTAGGCTATACTATGCAGGTGCCAGAAGAAGAAAGATATCTTATGAGTAAGGACGAGATATTAAGCCAGATAGTAACTCTTGTGGCAGGACGAGCAGCAGAAGAGGTTGTGTTTAACACAATTACAACAGGTGCAAGTAACGATATAGAAAGAGCCACAAACCTTGCAAGAAGCATGGTATCTCAGTATGGTATGAGCAGCCGATTTGGTATGGTTGCCCTTGAAAGTATACAAAATAAATACCTTGACGGCAGAAATGTACGTAACTGCTCCGAAACAACAGCAACATACATTGATGACGAAGTAATGAAAATCATAAACGAAGCATACGAAAAGGCTAAAACTCTTCTTCTTGGAAACAGAGCTGCCCTTGATAAAATTTCTCAGTTCCTTCTTGAAAAAGAAACTATAACAGGCAAGGAATTTATGGACATACTTAAACAGGTACAGGAAGAAGAAAAAGAAGATTCTGAAAACAAATAAAATATTTTGTTTTAAAGCCGTACTTTATGGTACAATCAGAGAAGCGAAAATAAAGCTTCTCTGATTTTTTTGTTAGGAGGATATACATATATGGAAAAATATAATTTTGATGTGCTGCTTTTTGACCTTGACGGCACACTTACAGATTCTGTTGATGGCATATTAAATGCCCTTTACTATGCATGTAAAGTTAATAATTTAAGAATACCTGATAAAGAGGAAATGATGGAGTTTGTAGGTCCGCCTATGACAAACTCATTTTCAAGCCATTTTGGCTTAGAAGGCGAAACACTTACAAAAGCCATTAAAGACTACAGAAGCTACTACGAAAAAGACGGCTGGAAAGAAAATAAGGTTTATGACGGCATAGAAGAAGCATTAAAAAGCCTTAAAGAAAAAGGCAAAATACTTGGTCTTGCCACAAATAAACCACAGCACAGCATGGGCTGGATAATGGAATACTTCGGTCTTGATAAATATTTTGACTTTATGGGCGGAAGTAACGAAAACGAAGGCAGAAACTCAAAAGACAAAGTTATAGAATATACACTTAAAAACCTTGGCATCGAAGACAAGAAAAGAGTTGTTATGATTGGCGACAGAAAATTTGATGCTTGGGGTGCCCAGAAGGCAGGAGTTAAGTTTATAGGTGTTGAATATGGCTATGGCAGCAAAGAAGAGCTGGAAGAAGCAGGCTGCATTTGCACAGTTAAGACACCTATTGAGCTTTGCGAAATATTATAATTTTTAGGAGAAACAAAAATATGATAAAACTTATATGCTCCGATATTGACGGAACACTTATAGAAGACGGAACTTGCACACTTCCAGATGGCTTTGCAGACCTTATAAAAGAGCTTAAGAAAAAAGGCATTATGTTTGTTGCTGCCAGTGGCAGACCATATTCCAGCATGAGAAATCTTTTTAAAGAAGTACAGGACGACATAATATTTGTATGCGAAAGCGGCTGCCTTGTTATAGATAAAGGCGAAATACTTATGAAAAAAGCTATTGAAAGACCTGTTATGGAGGAAATAGTTGAAAAATTCAGAAGTCTTGAAGGCAGCGACTTTTTTGCTTCTGGTGTAAAGGGTGCATACTGCGAAAAAGAAAACAGTCCTATGCATAAATGGGTAAGAGATGAGTATAAAACAGACATTGTATCTGTTGATGATGTTTTAAAAGTAGATGACGAAATTATAGAAGTTGAGCTTTATAACGATAAGGATGCAGCAGGTGCAGCAGGAGAAGAATTTTTGGCAAAATATAACGGCAAAAATGGCGTTAAAGCTGTTGGGGCTGGGTTTATGTGGCTTGTATGCATAAGAAGTGACGGCGGAAAAGGTGCTGCCATTGAAAAGATATGCCAGAAATACGGCATACTACCTGAAGAAGTAATGGCTTTTGGCGATGGTCAAAATGATGCCGATATGGTTAAGTTTGCAGGAGAAAGCTATGCCGTAGAGGGTGCTCACGAAGATGTAGTTAAAAATGCAAAATATACAGCTCCAACATGGAGAGAAAACGGTGTTGCAAAAGTAATTAAAGAAAGACTTAATATGTAACGCTTTAAAGCCGGGGTGGAAAATATGGGTCAGATAGTTATAAATTATTTGAGTATTTTTATTATACCTTTTTTGTTTGGAGCTATTCTTAGGGTGTTCTGGCATAAATCAAAAAAGGCGTATCTTGTTACGGCTATATCTGCTGTTGTAACTGTCATATGCTTTATAATTGCTCAAAATCCACCTGTTTCAGGAAGTGAACTTTATGGGATTAGAACGCTTATAGCTGCTTCATTTACAGTTGGGTCATTTGTTTTTGGAGCAGTAATTAGAATAATAAAAAGCAGACAATAAAAATAAAACCTCTTTTTGAGATATATCAAAAAGAGGTTTTTTATTTGTTATGAATTAAGCTCGTCAAATATTTCTTTTACAGTTGACATCTTGTTTATTTTGTATGCGTTTTCACCACAGAATACAAGTGATGTGTCATATTCTTTTGGATCTCTAACGGCACGAATAAGAGCCATTGTAATACAGTATGGTGTATCTGCTGGGTTACAGCCTTCAAGACAGGCAAAGCAATGTGTTATTTTTTCATTTGCTTCTTCTCTGTCTTTTACAAACTGATTTCTTATGGCACGGCCTGGCATGCCAACGGGGCTTTTAACTATAACAATATCATCTTTTGTTGCATTTACATATGCATTTTTGAAGCTTTCAGGTGCATCACATTCTTCTGTTGCAACAAAACGAGTAGCCATCTGAACGCCGTCGCAGCCTAAATCCATATAATGGTCAATATCACTTCTGTCAAATACGCCGCCTGCAAATATTACAGGTATTTTGCCGTATTTTTCTTCAAAACTTCTTACATATTCAATTATAGCCTTTACTTCTTCGTCATATTCTTCTCTTGTTTCGTTAAGAGCCTGCTCCTTTGTAAAGCCAAGATGACCTCCTGCTTTAGGGCCTTCTATAACTATAAAGTCTGAAACTCTGCCATAGCGTCTGTCCCACATTTTGAAAAGCACCTTTGCAGCCTTTACAGAAGAAACAATAGGAGCAAATTTTACATTTGTATCTTTAAGAAGAGCTGGAAGCTCTGTTGGAAGACCGGCGCCTGAAATAATTAAATCAGCTCCACCATCAACAGAAGCTTTAACATAATCGCCGTAGTTTTTTGAAGCACGCATAATATTTACGCCTATAATGCCGCCATTTGATATTTCTTTTGCTTTTTTTATATGGTCTTTAAGTGCCACAAGGTTTGTTTCAAGAGGGTTTTTAGTCCACTCAGGTCTGTCAAAGCCTGGCTGAGCAGCAGAAATTATGCCTATACCGCCTTCTTTTGCAACAGCACCGGCAAGACGGCTAAGGCTTACGCCTATGCCCATACCGCCCTGTATTATAGGAACTTCGGCTGTAATGTCACCGATAGTTAATGGTTTAAGTTTCATTTTAGTCATCTCCTGTTATTGATAGATATATATAACAAACAGTTTGAATATCAAAAGTAGTTATAATAACTATATTATGCGGTGAATACCTTGTCAATACTAATATTGATTTATTATGGTATTTTTGTTAAAATAAATATTAATCGTCTATTAAAAAATGGTTAAATTGACAGTTGACTCATATTCATGTATAAACTATACTTTGAATATCAAACTATTTGACTTTCGAAGCTTACGTTTTAAAAGGATTGATTGTATGAGTTCTGGCGGAAATAAAATAAACAATTTGCTTGTAGATGTTTATAATGATATACTTAAAATTGAAGAAGATGCTTTTAAGGAAGGACAGTTTAAAGATGTTTCCATAAAAGAAGTGCATACCGTTGAGGCCATAGGAATGTATGAACCAAAGCCAATGAGTGAAGTGGCAAAAAGTTTAAGGATTACAGTTGGCACTCTTTCTGTTGCCATAAATAACCTTGTTAAAAAAGGTTATGTGGAAAGGTATAAAAGCGAAAGTGATAGACGCCTTGTTAAGGTTGGTCTTACTCAAAAGGGCAGGCTTTTATACAGAATGCATGAAGCTTTCCACATAACTATGGTAAATAACTGCACTGATGATTTTTCTAAAGAAGAAATGGAAGTCCTTGAAAAGGCTCTTGAAAAACTAACAGTATACTTTAAAGGAAATTTTAAACAATAGATGATTTTTTATAAACCTTTGTTTTTGGGAGGCGTAGTATGTTTTACTCTAAAATAAAGGCTGTCGGAGCTTATGTTCCTGAATATACAGTTACAAATGATGATCTATCAAAAATCGTTGATACAAACGACGAATGGATATCATCAAGAAGCGGTATAAGAAGAAGACATTTTTCAAAAGGAGAAAACACAAGCGATTTGGCAGCTAAAGCAGCTGAAGTTATACTTAAAAAAGCAGGTGTAAAAGCAGAAGATGTGGAGCTTATTGTAGTGGCTTCTGTTTCACCGGATTATGCAACACCTTCTGTAAGCTGCCTTGTACAGTCAAAAATAGGTGCTGTAAATGCAGTTGCATTTGATATTGGTGCTGCTTGCTCAGGTTTTGTTTTTGGGCTTTCTACAGCAGACAAATTTATCAAAAGTGGAGTATATAAAAATGCACTGGTAATTGGAAGTGAAGTTCTTTCAAAATACCTTGACTTTGAAGACAGAGGCACATGTGTGCTTTTTGGCGATGGTGCAGGCGGTGCATTTTTGGAAAGAAGCGAAGAAGGCGGCATACTTTCTGAAGATATGGGCAGCGATGGTGCAAGAGGTCTTTCTCTTACATCAGGCTTTAGAAATGTTGTAAACCCATACTGTGAAGGTGAAAGATTTATCCATAGCTATATTGAAATGGATGGCAGAGAAATATTTGACTTTGCCACAAGAACTGTGCCTAAGTCTGTAGAAGCACTTATTGAAAAGGCTGGCATATCTGTAGAGGATATAGATATCGTTGTGCCTCATCAGGCAAATGCAAGAATAGTGCAGATAGTGGCTCGTAAGCTTAAAATTCCAATGGAAAAATTTTACTTAAACATGGAAGAATACGGCAATACTTCTTCTGCAAGTATTCCTATTGCTCTTAACGAAATGGACAATAAAGGTCTTATTAAAAAAGGCGATACAGTTCTTATTACTGGCTTTGGAGCAGGTCTTACATGGGGCAGTATGCTTATTAAGTTTTAAACATAGTTTTTTAAATTAATTTATTTAATTTTAATTATATTTTTTATTTATTAGGAGGAATTTAAAATGTTTGAAAGAATCAGAGAAATAATTGCAGATCAGTTAGGTAAAGACATCGACGAAATTACAATGGAAACAAGCGTTAAGGAAGACCTTGAAGCAGATTCACTTGACCTTTTCCAGATCATCAACGACATTGAAGATGAATTTGATGTAAAAATCGAAAACATCGAAAACATCAAAACAGTTGGCGACGTTGTAAAAGTAGTTGAAGAAAGTAAGAACTAATTATTTTAAAGAGATTTGGGTGATATAAAGATGTACGCAGATATTTGTAAAATGCTTGGCGTTAAGTATCCAATAATACAGGGCGCTATGGCATGGATTTCAGACTCAAGTCTTGTTTCTGCTGTATCAGAGGCAGGCGGTATTGGTGTTCTTGCCACAGGTCATCTTGACGGCGAAGGATGCAGAGCCGAAATTAAAAAGATTAGAGAAAAAACAAATAAGCCTTTTGCTGTAAACATAATGCTTCTTTCAGCTTTTGCAGATGAAATTGCAAAGGTTGTTGTAGAAGAAAAAGTTGCCATGGTTACAACAGGTGCAGGCAGCCCAGGCAAGTACATGAAGGCATGGAAAGAAGCCGGAATAATTGTAATCCCTGTTGCTCCTTCTGTTGCTATTGCAAAAAGAATGGAAAAAGATGGTGCAGATGCAGTTATAGCTGAAGGCTGTGAAAGTGGCGGTCACGTTGGCAAAATAACAACTATGGCTCTTGTGCCACAGGTTGTTGATGCGCTTAACATTCCTGTTATTGCAGCAGGCGGTATTGCAGACGGCAGAGGTATGGCAGCAGCTACAATGCTTGGTGCAAGTGGCTTCCAGATTGGAACGAGATTTCTTGTTGCTAAGGAATGTACTGTTCACCAGAACTACAAAGACAGAATACTTAAGGCAAAAGACATTGACACAACAACAACAGGTAACTCAACAGGTCACCCTGTAAGAGTTATCAGAAACCGTCTTGCAAGAGAGTTTGAAGCTCTTGAAAAGCAAAATGCTTCTCCAGAAGAGCTTGATAAGCTTGGCAAAGGCGCTTTAAGAAGAGCCGTTATTGACGGTGATATGGACTACGGCTCAGTAATGAGCGGTCAGATTGCAGGTCTTGTTAACAAAGAACAGACTGCACAGGAAATTCTTGAAGATCTTTACAGCGATTATTTAAGAGTTCTTGAAAGCTACAAAAGAGCTTAA
>CALWHO010000091.1 GCA_944380405.1 uncultured Lachnospiraceae bacterium | reverse complement strand
CATTTGTAACTGCTGTAAAAAGGCCTTTGAGCATAAGCTCGTCTGATTTTTTTGTAGCTTTTTTATTTTTAACACTTCTTGCAAGACCAACAAGTGCACCTGTAAGCTCGTCTTGGAAGTTAGCAATATCTGCCTTTTTACCACATACACCTGCTCTTCCCTGACATGCTACATTACCAGCTGTCTGCTGGCACTGAAAACAAAACATTTCGCCCATGTTTTTATTTCCCCCTTAATTATTTAATTTCTATTACTCCAACTGGACAGCTGTCTGCTGCCTCATTTACTTTGCTTATATCTTCAACACCAGGTATTTTTTTTACTTCCGCAATACCTTCTGAAGACATTTCAAATACATCAGGACATAATGTTTCACACATTCCACAGCCTATACAGCCACTATTAATTTTTACATCCATTTTTGTCAGCTCCTTTATTTATGGAAATACAACTATAAGCAGCATTTTGAATGATTCTTTGGCATATACTGCATGAGGCACTTTAGCAGGCATTACAAGACTTTCACCCTGTTTAACAATATGCTTTTTGCCGCCTACTGTAAACTCGCCTACGCCTTCAAGCACTGTAACAAAAGCATCACCCTTTGAGTCATGGCTGCTTATCTCCTCGTCTTTTGAAAATGCAAAAAGAGTAATGCTTAAAGCGTCATTTTGAGCAAGTGTTTTACTTACTATCTGCCCGTCATGAGCTTCAATCTCTTTTGAAAGCGATATAACCTCATCATGCTTAATATTTTTTATATAAATATTTTTTTCCATAGAATCACCCTTTCTTAATATGTGTAAAAATAATAAAATTATTTATTTCTCTGATGTAATTGAAAGTATATATTAAATACCAAAAAAAGTACGTTGCAAAAACAACGAACTTGTTTTATAAAAAATAATTGAATTATGTAAAAAAGTAATATATTATCTGAAATATATTACATTTTTAATATTTTCGAGGGATTTATTATGGATAACAGAATAAAAGGAATAATAATGGCAACATCAGGTCCCTGCCTTTGGGGCATTATGGGCATATTTATAAGAAACCTTGGTGAAATAGGATTTTCTTCATATGAAATTACATTTTTAAGGTGTCTTTTGGCAGGACTGTCGTATTTTATATTTAAATTAATAACAGAGCCTGCTGTACTTAAAATAAATATAAAAGACCTTATTATTTGTGTTATATATGGCGTTGTTTCATATAGTGTCAGCTTTATAAGTTATACTGTTTCAATAGAAAGAATACCTGTTTCTGTGGCAACGGTACTTATGTTTATGAGTCCTGTTTGGGTAACTTTGTTAGGTCTTATAGTATTTAAAGAAAAAATAAAGACTAAAAATGCATTTAGCATACTGGGCTGTATAATAGGTGCATGCCTTGTTTCAAACATAATAAGCCTTGATACAGGTGGACAGCCTATGGACTTAATAGGCATACTGGCAGGAATATTAAATGGCTTTGGCGTAGCACTTCAGATTATGATACCAAGGTATTTTTCAAAACGCCTTAATAAAGATACAATGCTTGTATATGGCTTTTTAGGTGCAGCAGCCATACTTTTATTTACAACAGATTTTAAATCATCTTCATTTGCTGTTAACACTGGAAATGTAATTTTTAACATATTTATGACATGTGTTATTTGTACAATGGTAGCTAACGTATCTTTTGTTAAATCAACTCAGTACATAGGCACAACAACATCAAGCATACTTTCTGCATTAGAGGTGGTAGTTGGTGCTGTTGCCGGATTTTTAATATTAAACGAAAGCCTTTCTTTTCTTCAGATAATAGGTGCTGTAATCGTTGTATGCTGTGCCCTTGGACCAAACATAATACAGCAAAAAACAAAAACCGAGCAGTAATTTGCTCTGTTAATGGTGTCGAAAAAGTCGACACCATTTCGTCAAAGGCTCATTTCATTCAAGCCTTTGACGAGCAGTCATAAGCATAAAGCAGGAGTTCCTTTGGCTAAAAAGCCTTGAAACTCCTGCTTTTCCTCGTCGGAAGTAAATTCCGCCTGCGGATTCCAGTCGGGAAACGCTTCGTTTCCCAAACCCTTCCGCATTTTTGAAAAAAGTATAAAATCTAGTTTTATGACAACAAAAACCGAGCAATAATTTGCTCGGTTTTTGCCGTTATTGATTTATATATGTTTATGCGTTAGCATCCTGAATAGTAACTGTAAGAGTTTTTGATTCATTACCGTTTCTTATAATGTCCATATTTACAGTTGCTCCAATTTCACATTCTTTAAGAATTGACTGGAGACCCTCCATATTCATTACTGATGAACCGTTAAATCCTACAATTATGTCGCCTTCTACAAGACCTGCATTCTGAGCTGCACTGCCGTCAAGTACATCAACTACAAGTACACCAACAGGAAGTTTGTAAAGGTTTGAAATATCGTCTGTAATATCACTGCCCATAATACCAAGGTATGGCTTTGGAGTAGTACCATCTACAAGAAGTCTTTCCATTACTTCTTTAACAGTGTTGCTTGGTATAGCATATCCCATGCCCTCTGCAACTGATGTGCTTGTTTTTGCAGTATTGATACCAATTATTTCGCCATCATAGTTTACAAGAGCACCACCACTGTTACCAGGGTTAATAGGTGCACTTGTCTGAAGAACTTCAAGTGTTACACCGTCAATTTCAATAGTTTTGTTAATAACACTTATCATACCACCTGTTGCACTTTTGCCTTCGCCAAGAGCATTACCTATTGCAAGTACGCTTTCACCAACTTTAAGCTGGTCTGAATCGCCAAATTTAGCTATTTTATAATCAACGCCTGCTGCTTCAAAATCGCTTTTTAAAGCCTTGATTACTGCAAGGTCTGAAGAGGCTTCTGTTCCAACAACCTCTGCACTTATGCTTTCGTTTCCTGTTACTGAAACAGAAATTGTATCAGAATCTGCAACTACATGGTTATTTGTAACAATGTATACATACTGGTCATCTTCATTAAATATTACGCCAGAGCCGGCACTTTCACCGTCATAAGGAATTGCAATACCATAATAATTTGTTGTTGTGTGAACGCTTGTATTTATGTTTACAACAGATGGAAATACTGAATCTATAACGGCAACTGCTTCATTTCCTGCTGTGCTTAATGAAACTATATCTGAAGAAGATGATGATGAATTACTCTTTGCTTCTTCTGTTACATTAGTGCTACTACTTGCCTTAGAAGCATCATTATTTTGGAAAACAATGTTTTCCATTACTGAATAACCGCTTCCTATACCAATGCCACCACAAAGACCAACTACTGCACAAGCTGCAATAAGACGTTTAAATCCATTTTTCTTTGGTTTTTTAACAGTTTCTTTATAGTAACAATCTTTTATAGGTTCGTAAGGTTTTCTTTCTGCCGTTTTATTTTCCTCCTCGTTACATTCTTTAAATTCGATTTCTGCTGTTTTGCTTACGCCTTCTTCGCTTAATTTAGTACCTTCTTTTTCTGTTTCATTGGCTTCTGTGTTATTAATATTTTCGTTATGTTCAGTAAATTCTGCTGTATTTTCAGAAGCTGTATTTTCATTTGTCATCCCATCAGGTGTCTCCTCTTTTTTAGGATTAATATTAAATTCTCTGTTTTCTTCATTGTACATATATATTACCTCCAATTACAATCTATACTGTAATGTTTTTTATTTTGTTTACAGTAAGAATTATAAAACTGTTTTTTTAACATTTTTTGAACAAGCTGTGAATATTGGATAAATAATTCATGAAATAATTTTTAACAGATTATACCATTTATTTACAGTCTTTTCCACTTGATATATTTTAGTCAGGCACAAAACATATAATAGCACTTTTCAAAGCATAATTTTGTCTTTTATTGTACCTTTATTTATGATAGAATATTGATTTAAAGGAGTGAATTTAATGGAAATATTTAATAAAACTATTTCTGAAAAAGCAGAAAAGGATATTAAAAACCTTACTTCTGCATTTTCAAAGAAAACAGAATTTTTTGATATTACTCAAACAACATTAAAAGGCTTTGGCGCTGTATATCACGATAACCCAGAAATGTATGAAGTTTATGTGTCAAGTCTTTTGGAAGGCGAAGCATTTGAAACAAATATAATCTGCGAGCTTCTCCATATTAAAGAAGCTGAAAATGGCTTCCCTACAAGCGGCATTAAAAACAGCGAAACTGTACTTAAAGAAAAGAATGTAGCTTTCTTCCAGTATCTTAATCATTCTCTTCAGTCAGCAGTGCTTGATATAAACGTATTTTCACAGCTTGTAAATATGGGTTATGATACATCTTTCTTTACTAACCATAAACTTAAACTTATAAAGGAAGTAAGTCCTGAAATTAATATGGAAGATAAATATAATCAGGCATCATTTGCCCTTCAGTTTATACTTTTTGCATTAACAGCAAAAAATGAAGAATATGAAGAAGCAAAGAATTTCTTAAACTCAATATTTAATGGGTATACAGATGAAATTGTGCCTATGATAGAAGACATCAAAAAAATAGGCTACGATACACCATATAAGGCTGCTCAGATAATGGCATACATTACTGATAAATATAGCCTTTGGGATGTATTTTATATTCAGCTTGGAAATGATAAAATACGTACAAAAGGAACTTATAGAAAATATTTTAATATAGAAGAATAAAATTAACTGTTAAAATATACGTCATTTTTTATTTTCAATGCTTTGTACAAGATTTATAGTATAAAAAAATAACCACTAATGTGGTTATTTTTTTATACTATAAAGTATGTAATTATCGCTGCTGGTAAAAGCAGCACTATAAATATCAAATTGTATTTTGTAAATACAACCATAAACCTTTTAATATCTGCATTTTTGCCCTGTCCATAAAGCTTATATGATATAAGGCTTGCCATAGATGCAATAAGTGTTCCAAGACCGCCAAGGTTAACGCCTGCTGCAAGGTCAATAACGTTTTCTGTAAATCCTGAAAGAAGTATTGCAGCTGGTACATTACTTATAACCTGACTTAATACAAAACCACATATAAGCTCTTTGCCTGCTATGTTTGCTTCAAAAAAGCTGTTTACAAAGTGGAATGTTTTTATATTGTATATAAATATAAAAAAGCATACAAATGTTGCTAAAAGACAGTAGTCCGTTTTGAAAAATAAATTTCTGTCTGTAATGGCTATTACTATTACAACAACAATAAATGCAGTTACAAAATTAATAATGTGCATTACGCTTAAAACAGTAAATAAAAATAATGCTGCATATATACCTACCTTAGTTTTGTTAAGAACTATGTTGTCATCATATACAAGTTTCTCTGTTTTGCTGTTTTTCTCTATAAATATTATGGCAAGTATTATAATTAAGGAGCATATCCACATAATACTCATGTCAAAGGCAAATCTTGCAGCTGAAATTCCAGAAAGTGAATATAAATAAAGGTTTTGTGGATTACCTATTGGTGTAAGTATACTGCCCATATTTGCAGCTATTGTCTGAAGAACAATAACTTTTATAATGCTTTTTCTCTGTCCTGCCATAGGCAGTATTTTTATGGCAAATGGCACAAATGTAATAAGTGCTACGTCATTTGTAACTATCATAGCCGAAAAAAAGCACAGCATAACAAGCACAATATTAAGTGAACGGCTGTCTTTAACCTTGCCCAAAAGCCAAAGTGCCATTTTTTCCAAAACGCCCTCTTTTTCAAGACCTTTTGTAATTGTCATTAAACAAAAAAGTATTACAAGAACTCTGTAATCAATAGCATCAAAAACGCCCATATCAGGGACATTTATAAAAGACGTTATAATTGCCAGAAAACCAGCTATAAAAAGCACTGGCTCTTTTTTAATAAATTCTCTCATTTTACTACTTCCCTCTGTCTTACTGTTTCATACATAAGCACTGCCGCTGCAACAGACGCATTAAGGCTTTCAGCCTGTCCTGGCATTGGTATTTTAATATATTCATCTGCCATGTCTGATGTTTCTGCTTTTAAGCCGTTGGCTTCATTTCCTATTAAATATGCAATATCATTTTTAAGGTCAAAGCTGTACGGAGTCTTAACGCCCTTTAAATGAGCAGCATAAACCTTTATGTTATTTTTTTTCAAAGTATTAATTACTTCTTTTATATCTGTGTCAGTTATAACTGGTAAATGGAATATTGAACCCATTGTTGAGCGAAGAACCTTTCCGTTATATACGTCAACACTGCCCTTTGAAAGTATAACAGCACTTGCACCACAAGCATCAGCAGTACGAATAATAGTACCAAGGTTTCCCGGGTCGTTTAATTCCTCACAGGCTATATAAAAGCCTCTGCCACTATTTTTTGATATTATATCATTAATATCATATGTTTTTTTACGGCAAAGAGCCATAATACCCTGTGGATGCTCAGTATCGCTCATGTCCCCAAAAAGCTTATCTTCAAAAACGTATACATCATTATTTTTGCTGTATATAGAAACATCGTTATTATTTTCAAAGCTTTCGCTTACAACATAGTATAATACCTCGTAGTCTTTAGGTATTTCTTCCACAAACCTTATGCCTTCGCATACAAAAACACACTGCTTATCTCTTTCTTTTTTTGTTTTAAGAAGCTTCATGTTTTTATATATTTTGTTTGTTCCTTTTAAAACAGCCATTATTTCATAACCTCTCTTTCTTGCCAGAAATAAGTATGCCACAAGTTATATAAACTGTAAATAATTTACTTACTTGTGCATGTATATTTTTTTTGTTAGAATATTTATAATTTATTTTCAGAGGTGAGAAAAATGTCAGGTTCTGTTTATGGCAAAAATTTTACAGTTTCAACTTGGGGCGAAAGCCACGGAAAGGCTTTAGGCGTAGTTATT
>CALWHO010000090.1 GCA_944380405.1 uncultured Lachnospiraceae bacterium | reverse complement strand
TCCATTTTTTTAGCTGTGTAGTTTATTTAAAATAAGTGATTTTAATTTTTTATATACAAGGCACATTGTAATTGTAACAAAGTATGCCATAAATGCCCTTATTAAAAACTGTATTGTAATTGAGTTTATTCCAAGTCTTGCCATAAGTCCGTTTGTGATGAATATTACAAGGCAGTGGAACAGGTATATATTAAAGCTTATTGAGTCCAGTTGTTTTAAAAATGGTATATGAACATTTCCTATTTTTATAAAAAGTGAAAAGAGGAAAAGTATTGCAAATATACAGTAGACCATATGGAGGTTTTCAAGAAATCCATGGTATATGCCGTAAACAAAAGTCTGGTATGTGAAGTATACATCAGCAAAGGCAGTAAATATAAAAGGCAGGAAGAATACAGGCATTAAAAAGCCAAGTTTTTCTCTTACATGTGAGTAATATTTACCTGCGTAACAGCCGAAAACCCAATATATAATGTATGTTGTAAATACTCTATCGTTATATGATGCTATTGATGGGAAGTTTTGCAAAATCTGAGGCACATAATATTTTGCTATAAGCATTACTATAAATGAAATAATAATTGCCACAGGGAAATTTATTTTTTCAGTCATTTTAATCCAAAGGGGCATAAGTATATAAAACTGCATTATTGCCACTATGAAATAAAAAGGACTTACAAGTGAGCCAGTAAGGACATAGAAAACAAAGTCCTTAATTCTGAAAGGAAAATAGCCTATTGAAATAAAGTATATATAGTATATAAAAACAGCAGCTACATAAGGCAGAAATATTGATTTCAGCCTTTTTATAATGAAGTTTTTATAATTAAATGACTCTATTGGCTTAAGAAAAAGTTTAAGACCGCTTAAAAATATAAAGCCCTGAACAACAAATGCTGATAGACGCCAAGGGACAAATATAAGTGTGTATGCTGTGCTTGGTTTTACAAATGATGATACTGGATGGCTTGCACAGTGTATGAAAACAACTATAATGCACAAAAGTGTATTAAGAAGCATTATTTCCTGTTTTTTTAATGTTTTTTCCATTTTTGCACCGCCTTATAAAAAATAACAGCATGAGTTTATCAGAAAAATTTGTTTTATGCAAACAAATATAAGATTTATTGTAATATACAATATTGTTTTTTTCAATACGGCATATTGAAGAGGTGATTGATGGGGGATTTTATAATTAATTGCGGTTTAATTTAAAGTAATAGTATGGTATAATAATATGATATTTGATTTTTTGGCAAAATTTTATTTACATAGAAATCGGGGGACATACAAAATGGCAGAAAAAAAGAAAGCCAACGTACAAAGAGGCCGTGCAGCAAAAAAGGCTGTTTCATCGCCAAAGAAAAACACAGCCAAAATTAACAGCAAAAAGCGATTTGGTGACTCATTATACGATGAAATATTGATGATTATTTTTATGCTTATTTCAGTTATTGTTATACTTAGTCTTTTTACATCTGTAATGGGTTCTTTTGGCGAGTTTATAAACAGCTTTTTCAAAGGACTTTTTGGTGCAGGTGCTATTATACTGCCAATAGCCGTTATTATATTTTGTGTTTGGGCATTATCCAGCAGAACAAGGGATTTTGCTTATGTGAAAATAGCAGGCATTGTGCTTATTATTATTAACACTGCTGCTCTTTTTCATCTTATAACAGCAGGAGGCATACCTAAATACAACGGCATAAGCTTTTTTGGTCAGTTAGGGTATTTTTACAAAGATGCAACAGCGGTAAACGGCGGTATTGTGGGCGGTTTAACTGCATGGGCATTATACAGCGCTCTTGGCAGAGGCAGTTATCTTGTTGTAATTGTATTTTTAATTATAGGCATTATGCTTTCTACTGGAAAGTCACTTTTCACAGGCATATTTGCAATTATTGACACTATAAGAGAAAGACAGAACATTAAAGAAGCCCAAATCAAGGCAAAGGCTGAAAACATAAGGGAAAGAGAAGAAAAGAGAGCAAGAAAAGCTCAGGAAGCAGAGATTAAAAGACGCAGAAAATATCCTGAAATGGATTACATGGACAGCGTTGGTTTTGAAAAGCCAAAATACAAAAAAGGCTGTTTTAACATAACAATAAACGGAGACAAGGGTCTTGACGACAGTTTGCCTGCTCTTGATGCAGTTGTATTTGAGAAAAAAGAGCCTGAGGTAAAAGAGGAAAAAGAAGAGATTTATGACTTCAAGAAAGATGCCGAAGATAACTGGGATTTTGGCGACAAAATGATAGAAGTTATTGGCCCTGTTGAAACAGAAGAAGGCGTAAGTGAAGAAAAAGTGGAAAACAAACAGGAGGAAGAACACATTCCTGTTATAAATATAGCGTCTTCCGATTTTGAGGTAATAGACGAAGAAATGCCTGATTTAGAGGAAGAGGCAGAAAAGGTTGAAGAGGTTAAAGAAGAAAAGCAAAGCATTGCAGAAGCAGCAGAAGAAGCAGTTTCTCATAGTGAAATAAATGAAGAAGATATAAGCTTTGAAAAGCCTTCTGAAGGAATGTCAATAGACGGCGTATATGACGAAAGCAGCGAAAGCGTTCCTGACAAAAAAGAAATAGAAAAGACAATTAAAGAAGTATCTGAAGAAAGCAAAAATCAGGAAGAAATTAAGTTTGCTGACGATGACGAGGAATATCAGAAAGAAGTTTATGAGTTTCCGCCTATTGACCTTTTAGGCAAGCCTGCTCAAAACAAAGTTGGTGAAAACAAAAGTGAAATGCTTGCCAATGCCAAAAAGCTTGAGGATACTCTCAGAAGTTTTGGTGTAGAGGCAAAAGTAATTCAGATTAACAAAGGCCCTACTGTTACAAGGTACGAGCTTACACCAAGCCAAGGTGTCAAGGTAAGCAAAATTGTTAATCTTTCAGACGACATAGCTCTTAACCTTGCAGCAACAGGCATAAGAATAGAAGCTCCTATACCTGGAAAAGCAGCCGTTGGCATAGAAGTGCCAAACAAGGAAACACAAAGCGTATATCTTAGAACTGTACTTGAAAGCGATGCATTTAAGAAAGCATCTTCAAAACTTTCATTTGCATTAGGCGAAGACATAGCAGGAAGTCCTGTTGTTACTGACATAGCAAAAATGCCACACCTTCTTATTGCAGGTGCCACAGGTTCTGGTAAGAGTGTATGTATAAACACACTTATTACAAGTATTATTTATAAAGCCGACCCTGACGAGGTTAAAATGATACTTATTGACCCTAAAGTTGTTGAGCTTAGTGTATATAACGGCATACCACATCTTCTTATACCTGTTGTTACAGACCCTAAGAAAGCGGCAGGCTCTCTTAACTGGGCTGTTAGGGAAATGCTTAACCGTTATCAGTTATTTGCTGAGCATAACGTAAGGGACATAAAAGGCTACAACGAAATGAAGAGGGAAAAGGACGAAACAGACCTTATGCCTCAGATTATAATTGTTATAGACGAGCTTGCAGACCTTATGATGGCTGCTCCTGGTGATGTTGAGGATTCTATTTGTCGTTTGGCACAGATGGCAAGAGCGGCAGGCATGCATCTTATTATTGCCACACAAAGACCATCTGTTGACGTTATTACAGGCGTTATCAAGGCTAACATTCCATCAAGATTAGCATTTGCCGTATC
>CALWHO010000089.1 GCA_944380405.1 uncultured Lachnospiraceae bacterium | reverse complement strand
TTTTTCTTCAATATAGTTTGCCACCTTTGTCATATATTCAACTGATTCGTTTCCGGCAAGAGTCATGTTTCTGCCGCAAACTCTTAATGATACTTTGTTTTTATAGGCCATATTTACTTACCCTTCCTATATATTTTTTAAAAAATGCAATAGTATCTGCATTAAAGCATATATAGTAAAGTATACCAAAGGCTTTAAAAAATTACAACATCACACAATGTCTTCTCTTATTTTGCCAAGTATCTTTTTTTCTGCCCTTGAAACCTGAACCTGTGATATGCCCAGCTCCTTTGCCGTTTCCATTTGAGTTTTATCCTGAAAATACCTTAAAAAAATTATTTTTCTCTCTTTCTCTTCCAGCTTTTTAACAGCTTCTCTTAATATAAGTATTTCATCATCGGCACAGTATTTATTTTTTTCGGTGTTTATTCGGTCTATAAGATACATCTCTTTTTCGCTGTCCTTTACATTGACAGTTTTATATATTGACTCCACATCTTTGCATGATTCAAGAGCCATTATTACCTCCTGAACATCAGCGTCTATCATTTCTGCCACCTTTTGTACATCTGGTATAATGCCTGTTTTTTCAAACTCTGCCTGCTCAATAGTTTTTGCCTTTACTGCCGTTTCTTTAAGGCTTCTGCTTACCTTTATCATGCCATCGTCACGAAGAAATCTCTTAATTTCACCCATTATCATAGGCACTGCGTAGGTACTGAATTTAACACCAAATGAAGTATCAAATCTCTCAACGCATTTCATAAGACCCATAGCACCTATCTGGAACAAATCCTCACCATCATAACCTCTGTGTGAAAACTTTCTTACAATACTCCATATAAGAGGGCTGTTTTCTTTTATAATTATTGCCATGGCTTCTTTATTGCCATTTTGTGCCTCTTTTATAAGCTCTAATATGTCCACAGGTCATCACCTCAAAAGTGATTTTGACATAAAAACTCTTGTGCCTTTGTTTTTCGTACTTTCAACCTCTACGCTGTCCATAAAGCTTTCCATAACAGTAAAGCCTAAACCGCTTCTTTCTTCTGATGGCTTTGAGGTATAAAGGGGTTCCATGGCTTTTTTAATATCGTCTATACCACAGCCATTATCAGAAACCTCTATATAAACAACATTATCCTTAACTCCGCATCTTATATACACATAACCCTCCATGCCTTCATATCCATGTATAATGCTGTTTGTAACAGCCTCTGAAACAGCCGTTTTTATGTCATTCATAATATCTGAATATGTATCATATGGCAGAAGAAAAACAGAAACTGCCATACGTGCAAAGCCTTCATTACAGCTTAAAGCCTTAAATTTTAAAGAAAATTCATTTTCAAAGTTCATTTTTGCCACCTCTTTTAGTTTTTGTTATTGCTTCTTCCACAGTTTTACAGGCAGGTATTATTTTCAAAAGACCTGATAATGTCATAAGCTTCATAAGTCTGTCACTTATACAGGCTGCTGCTGTTATGCCGCCCATGGCAGATGTATATTTATATCTGCCTACAACAAGACCTATGCCGCTACTGTCCATAAAGTCAACATTTGAAAAATCAAATATTATGTTTCGTATATCAAGCCTTAAAGCTGCATTTTCTATTTCTTTTTTCAAAATATCTGCATAGTGACTGTCTATTTCACCATTAGGTTTAACTATAAGGCAGTCCTGTATCACTTTATAATCCATATAAACACCCTTTCAAAATTATTTATTATAAAATTAAAATTCTTATACTTATTCCTCTTTCCTCTAATAATCGCATACAAAATAAGCCTATAAAAAAACAAAAAAATACATCTCAAGTATATTTTGAGATGTATTTTGTAAAATTATTCGTAATTTAATTTTATTTTGTAAGTTTTGATATAGCTTTAAAGTGTAGGCTGCCTGCTCCTGCTGTAAGTTCATAAAGCACGCTTTCATATGTGCATATAAAAGCACCCTCTGCCATAGCTCTCTTAATTGAAGCTTCTTTATCTGAATTTTTTCTTGAGCCTATACAGTCTGTAACAAGAAATACGTTATATCCAGCTTCTCTAAGGTCAATTACTGTCTGAAGTACACAAATGTGAGCTTCTGTACCGCATACAACTACGTTTTTCTTGCCGTAGCCTGTTATTTTTTCTTTAATTTCTTCTGTATCCATAAGGCTGAATGTTTTCTTTTCCATAGGAGTGAAATCTCCAAGAGCCTCCTTAATAGGCTCTATTGTTTCGCCTAAGCCCTTTGTATACTGCTGTGATACAACTATAGGCACTTCAAGCTCTCTAAGACCTTTAATAAGTATTGCTGAATTAGCTGTAACATCATCATTTTCATTTATTACAGGCATAAGTTTTTCCTGATAATCAATTACTACTGCCATAGTTTCTTCTGCTTTTAATCTCAATGTAAAGACCTCCCCTTTTTATTAATTTAAGTTAATTATACCAAATATATTTCTGCTGTAAATATTGGAAAATATTATTTGATTTCAATATAAAGTATAATTTGTTTTTTTGCTGGAAATCATTTTTATATACCTTTAAATCAGGAGGCATAAAAATGACATTCAGCAAAGTTGAAATATGCGGAGTAAATACTTCAAAACTTCCAGTTCTTTCTTCAGCAGAAAAGGAAGAGCTTTTTGAGAAAATAAAACAAGGCGACAAAGAAGCAAGAAATAAATTTATATACGGCAATTTAAGACTTGTATTAAGCGTTATACAGCGTTTTAGCAACAGAGGCGAGCAAATGGACGACCTTTTTCAGGTTGGCTGCATAGGACTTATAAAAGCAATAGATAATTTTGATACTACACTAAACGTGAAATTCAGTACTTACGCTGTACCTATGATAATAGGCGAAGTGCGAAGGTATTTACGCGATTATAACCCGATACGTGTCAGCAGAAGCCTTAGAGATACTGCCTACAAGGCATTAAAAGAAAAAGAAAGGCTTACAAATATACTTTCAAGAGAGCCAAAAACAGAGGAAATTGCAAAAAATCTTGATATGACACCAGAAGAGATTATTGTAGCACTGGAAGCAATACAGGAGCCTGTATCACTTTTTGAGCCAGTTTTCCATGATGGCGGTGATACTCTTTTTGTAATGGACCAAATAAGCGACAACAAAAATAAAGATGGTGTATGGATAGAAAACATAGCTATAAACGAAGCCATGGAACATTTAAGCGAAAGAGAAAAAAATATAGTTTCACTTAGATTTTTTGAGGGCAAAACACAAATGGAGGTAAGCAGTGAAGTTGGAATAAGCCAGGCACAGGTATCAAGACTTGAAAAAAATGCACTTAATCATATGAAGAAATATATATAAAAAACCGCCTGAAAAGGCGGTTTTTTTACTTCTCTTTTTTTATTTTCATTACAAACTCTTCTATTCTTTCAAGAGCTTTTTTAATATCCTTTATTGAATAGGCATATGAACATCTTACAAAACCTTCGCCACAGTCACCAAATGCTGTTCCCGGCACAACAGCAACTTTATTTTCATAAAGAAGTCTGTTGCAAAACTCTTCACTTGTAAGACCTGTGCTTTGTATACTTGGGAAAACATAAAAAGCACCCTTTGGTTCAAAACAGTCGAGACCCATATTTCTAAAGCCATTAACCAAAACCTTACGTCTTTCATCATAAGCATCACGCATAATTGCTATATCTTCGTCTCTGTTTTCGTTTCTAAGTGCTTCTATGCCTGCAAACTGGCTTGGAGTAGGTGCACACATAGCAATATACTGGTGAATTTTATTCATATTAAATATAAAGCCTTCTGGAGCACAGGCATAACCAAGTCTCCAGCCTGTCATAGCAAAAGCCTTTGAAAAGCCGTTAAGGACTATTGTTCTTTCAAACATTCCATCTATTTCAGCTATTGAAACATGTTTCTTTCCATAAGTAAGCTCTGAATATATTTCATCGCTTAGCACAACAAGGTCGTGTTTTATTATGACCTTAGCTATTTTTTCAAGGTCTTCTCTTTCCATAATACCGCCTGTTGGGTTATTTGGATAAGGAAGTATAATGGCCTTTGTTTTAGGAGTAATTCTGCTTTCTATTTCCTCCGGCTGAAGACGGAACTCATTTTCTGCCTTTGTTTCAAGCACAACAGGAACACCGCCACACATCATTATACAAGGCTTATAGCTTACATAAGACGGCTCTACAATAAGTATTTCATCTCCCGGCTCAATAATTGCTCTTAAAGCAATATCTATGCCTTCACTTGCACCAATAGTAACAACAATTTCATGCTGTGGGTCATATTTCAGGTTATATTTTTCATACATATAATCAGAAATAGCTTTTCTAAGCTCCATCATACCCTGATTTGATGAGTATGAAGTTATGCCCTTTTCTATTGAAGAAATAGCTGCTTCTCTGGCATACCAAGGTGTTTCAAAATCAGGCTCACCTACGCCAAGAGAAATTGTATCTTTCATTGTATTTGCCACATCAAAGAATTTTCTAATTCCCGAGCTTGGCATTTCATTTATTCTATTTGAAATATATCTGCACTGTTTCATATTAAATCGCTCCAATATAATTTAAAGTAATACTTTTATATCATACCACAAAGACACATGTTATTTCTACAAAGTATATCAAAAAATATTGAACATTTTTTAATACAATTAAAAAAGACACTGTTTAAAACAGTGCCTTTTTATAGCTGTTGTTTCATAAGCAAATACTTTCATCGATATTGATGTCATAACAGCCTTTCTTAATTATATAATTTTACAGACATAAAAATAAATTATATAATCTTACCATGTCTATATAATCCATATTACCAATAACAGTACTATCTATAGCTACTGGTTCAGCTGCAAAGGCTGCCACTGACATTGATGTCATAGCCATAACTACCATAACCACATAAGCAAAACATTTTTTTGCCAATTGTCTTTTCATTTGTCATTGCACCCTTTCTTAATTATGTAATTCTATAGATATAAAAAAATTCATATAATGTCACCATATCTATAAAATTTATATTATCAATATAAATTTTATCACTTTAAGGAAAATATATCAACTAAAAATATACATATAGCCTAAAAAAAGACACAAAACAAAAACGTTTTGTGTCTTTTATATTATTAGAATACGCAGTATTTTTCCATGTAGGCTTCCATTTTTGGAAGTACATCACCGTATGTGCCTTTTTCTTTAAGGTATTCGTAAATATCCTTAACAGTAATTATGGAGTGAACATTTATACCAAATTCTTCCATAACTTCCATAACGGCTGTTTTGTTGCCGTTTTGTCCAACTTCGCATCTGTTTACAGAAATAAACATATCTTTAACCTTAACATCAGCAGCACCAAAAAGAATTGGCATTGTTTCTCTTATAGCTGTGCCTGCTGTTATAACGTCTTCGATTATAATTATTCTGTCGCCGTCTACAGGCTTATATCCAACAAGATTTCCGCCTTCACCATGGTCTTTAACTTCTTTTCTGTTAAAGAAATATGGCTTATCCATGTCATATTCTGTAGCAAGTGTAGCTGCTGTAGCTGCTGCAAGAGGAATACCCTTGTAAGCTGGGCCAAACATAGCATCAAACTCATCGCCTACAGTTTCTTTAATCATTTTTGAATAAAACTTTGCAAGTGTTGCAATCTGTTTGCCTGTTTTGTAGTTACCTGTATTTACAAAATATGGTGTGTTTCTGCCGCTTTTAGTAACAAAGTCACCAAAACGAAGAACATCTGCACTCATCATAAACTCAATAAATTCAATTTTTGAAGCGTCAAGCATATTTACTGCCTCCTTAATCAATAATACCTCGTATTTCAGATAAATCCTTAATTCCGTTTTCAACCATAAACTTCTCTATACCTTCTGCAACCTCAACAGTTGTGTATGGATTCATAAAATTTGCACTGCCTACAGCAACCATTGTTGCACCTGCCATTATAAACTCAATGGCGTCTTCGTAGTTTGAAATACCGCCCATACCTATTACAGGCACATCAACGCATTTGCAAACCTGATATACCATTCTAACTGCCACAGGCTTAATTGCAGGACCTGAAAAACCGCCTATTTTGTTGGCAAGTACAGGCTTTCTCTTGTTTATGTCTATTCTCATGCCCTGAAGTGTATTTATAAGTGAAAGTGCATCTGCACCGCCTGAAACAGCAGCCTTTGCAATTTCTGTTATATCTGTTACATTAGGGCTAAGTTTAACAATAAGAGGCTTTTTAGCATACTTTTTAACCTCTGAAACAACTCTTTCAACCATTTTAGGGTCTGTACCAAAAGCAAGACCGCCTTCTGCCACGTTTGGACATGAAATATTAAGCTCCATAAGGTCAATGTCTGCTTCAGAAATTATTTTTGTAACATCGCAGTATTCTTCAACTGTGTGACCGCATATATTTACAATTATCTTTGTGTCAAACTGTCTTAAAAATGGTACGTCATTTTCAATGAAATACTCTGCTCCTGGGTTCTGAAGACCTACTGAGTTAAGCATACCGCCGTATGTTTCAGCAATTCTTGGAGAGTTATTGCCTTTCCAAGGCACTGCTGCAACGCCTTTTACAGTAACAGCACCAAGACGGCTTAAGTCAACAAACTCGCCATATTCCCTGCCTGAGCCAAATGTGCCTGATGCAGTTGTGACAGGGTTTTTCATTTCAATACCGCATACATTTACCTTTGTATTTACATTACTCATCCCACATCACCTCATTACCCATAAATACAGGGCCGTCTTTGCAAACCTTAAGGTTCTGCCAGTCGCTTTCGCCCTCTTTTTTAATCTTAATAGCACATCCTACACAAGCACCTATGCCGCAAGCCATTCTTTCTTCCATAGAAACCTGACAAGGAATATTATTTTCCATAGCCCAGAATGAAAGGAATTTAAGCATAATTTTAGGACCACATGAATAAATCATATCACTAGTTGGCTTTACTTCTTTCATAAGGTCAACAACATTACCCTTAAAGCCTTCTGAACCGTCATCTGTTGCAACATATACTGTAGCACCAAGTTCTTTGAGTCTGTCAACAAGTATAGGCTTTGTTCTTGAGCCTATA
>CALWHO010000088.1 GCA_944380405.1 uncultured Lachnospiraceae bacterium | reverse complement strand
AGCTCTTGCACCTGAACGAACAGAAACTAAAAGAGGGTTTTCGTTGTCGCCAAATTTTTTGCCTGCGATTTCTTCAAGCTTAACTACAGCTGCATCAATCTGTTTAAGCATTTCATCTGTAAACTTTTTGCCGCCTTCGTTAAACTCTGTACAAGTTTCAGTTGTAATTGTAAAGCCCTGAGGAATTGGCAAACCAAGATTTGTCATTTCAGCAAGGTTAGCGCCTTTACCGCCAAGAAGGTTACGCATGGAAGCATTGCCTTCGCTAAACATATAAACATATTTTGTGCTCATAATAAACTCCTCCATATATTACATTTTGTTATTAAAATCTCCCTAAAAAAACTGATTATTTTACATGTGGGAGATAACCCTTCCCCTTTTTCATTACCTATCAATAATAACATATTTTTCTCTCTTTAACAATTATTTCTATGACAAAAATATCATCAATAATACACACTTTTGCACAAAATGCTTTATTTTATTTAAATTTTTACTAAAAATATCACATTTTTTATATATTTTTTACAACAGAAAAATATATACTTATACATTTTCAAAAGCGAAAGAATTATTTTACTATTTTTAAATAGCTAAAGAAGAGTTCAGCAGTGAAAAACATATGTCTTTAGTACTAAAAAAGCACCTCATTAAAGAAGTGCTTTTTTCATGTCATATTAAACTTTCAAAATCTAAAATGTATTCGTCGGCTTCTGCCTTTATTTTGTCCATGTTTTTGTCTTCGTGGCTGTCATATACACCAACAACATAAAAACCAGCTTTTTTTGCATTTAAAACACCATGAAGGGCATCTTCAAATACGGCAGTGTCATCTTTTTCAAAACCGCATTTTTCTGCTGCTACATTATAAATGTCACTGCCGCTTTTGCTCATGCCAAGACCTGTGCATGTAAGAATGTAATTAAAACAATGGTATATGCCAAGCCTTTTAAGGGCAGGAATAACATAATCCTCTTCGGAAGCAGTAAGTATGGACATGTTTTTTCCTTCTGCCTTCATTTTTTTCAGATATTCAAATACACCTTTTTTTAAGGGTATATCATATACGTACTTGTCCTTAACCATGGCTATAATGGCACCTATTATTTCCTTTGGACTCATTTCAACACCTAAAACTTTGTTGAAATAAATGGCTGCCTCTTCAAAAGACATTGTTTCAAGTATCTCCTCTAAATCATCAGGCACATTAACATTTAGCTTTTTAAGAAAATCCCTGCCAATGTTGTCCCATATGCCCATTGAATCTATGAGAGTTCCGTCAAGGTCAAATATAATGTTTTTCTTCATTTATTCTCCCACCATTTCCTTTGAAAGAGAAAGAAGCTCTTTTGCAGCCTCGCCTACGTTTTCCTGAGCAAATATAGCACTAATTACAGCTATGCCGTCTACTCCTGTGCCTTTAAGCTTCATAATGTTGTCTTTGCTTATGCCGCCTATGGCAACAACAGGAATGTCTACAGTTGAAGTTATTTTCTTAGCCTCTTCAAATGTAATTGCAGTGGCGTCTGTTTTTGTGTCTGTGTGGAACATGGCACCTATGCCTATGTAGTTGGCACCATTTTTCTGGGCAGCTACTGCCTCTTCAAGATTTCCAGCAGAAATACCTATTATTTTGTTATCTCCAAGTATTTCACGGGCTTTTTTAGCCTCCATGTCACTTTGTCCAATATGCACGCCGTCGGCGTCTACTTCTTTTGCTACCCAAATGTTGTCGTTTATAACAAAAGGCACGTTGTACTTATCTGTAACAGCTTTAATTTTCTTTGCTATTTCCAAAAATTCCTCATCTGTTACATTTTTCTCCCTTAACTGTAAAAATGTAACTCCAGATTTTATAATTTCCTCCACCTGGTCCTCAAGCTTGTTTTCTCCAAGCCAGCTTCTGTCTGTAACGGCATAAAGCAGCATTGATTTTTTATCTAACTTCAATTTTAGCGCCCTCCTTAAATAACTTGTCGTTCATAAGGCTCATGTAGTCCATAAGATATACTCTGAAACTGCCTGTGCCCTCACCTTTTGACTTCATTTTATCATAGGCAAGCTCACCTGCATAGCCGTAAGCAGAAAAAGCCACAGCAGTTGCATCAAGTATGCTTTCTTTGTTGGCAGAAATAAATGTGCCTACAACACTTGAAAGCATGCATCCAGTACCAGTTACTCTGCTCATTTCAGCGCAGCCGTTTTTAATTATGTATGCCTTGTTTGCATCAGCAATAATGTCTGTTTCGCCGCTTATGGCAATAACAGCACCTGTTTTTTTGCTTAAGTTTTTTGCAAACTCAATTACAGAGTCTATGTTGTCTGCTGTAACCTTGTCACTTTCGTCAGCATCAACGCCTTTTGCAGCACTTGTGCCAGTAGCCAGAAACTTAATTTCTGATATGTTTCCTCTTATAACAGAAAACTTAATATTTTCTATAAGCTGAAATAAAACTTCGTTTCTCTTTTTGGCAGCACCTGCTCCAACTGGGTCAAGAACAACAGGGTGTCCTAATTCGTTGCTTCTTTTTCCTGCCTTGAGCATAGACTCTACAAGGTGACTTCTAAGCATACCCATGTTAATAACAAAACCGTTGCATGCACTTGTTATGTCCTCAACTTCTTCTGGATGCTCTGCCATTGTTGGTGAGCCACCACATGCAAGTGTAATGTTTGCGCAGTCGTTTGCAGTAACGATGTTTGAAATGTTATGCATTACTGGTTTTATTTTTATTATGTTTTCAAATATTTCCGCTGATTTTTCAAATAATTCCATGTTTTAAGCCGCCTCCTGCTGTAATTTCTGAAGTATTCCTGCCTTAGCCATAAATTTAAGCAGTATAATAGCGCAGCATGTACCAAAGCATGTGCTTATTAAAAACGCTGGTATGTATGTAAAAAGAGATACTCCTGGATTTCCATAATAAAATGCAGATAAAGGATAAGAACACATAGCCCCAAGAATTCCTGTACCGAATATTTCACCAACAGCAGCAGCCCATGTCTTTCCAAAATGCTTAAACATTACTCCTGCCAAAAAAGCGCCTATAAGACCGCCTGGAATAGAAAAAAGGTCTTCGCCCATAAGCACAAGCTTCATAACTGTAAGAAGAAGAGAGCAGGCAAAACCATATACAGGCCCCAGCATAACAACACCTGTAACATTAATAAGGTGCTGCATAGGAGCTGCCCAGCCAGGTATTCTGAATATTGGCGTAAGCACATAGCCTACAGCAGCCAAAACAGCAGTTAATACAAGTTTCTTTGTCTTTGAATTATACATAATAATCCCCCTTTATTTTCCATTTTTTTACAGCTTTAAAACACAAAAGGGACACACCCGTGGTGGTGTGCCCCATAAACTGCTTAAAACCGTATTAAATTTAAATTCTTAATTATTATAAAAAAAACATATTTTTTTGTCAATAATTATTTATGTGCATTTTCAATTACAATTTTGCTCCAAAGGTCATTATTTATTGTAATATCCGCCTCAGAAAGCCATTTTGAGTATTCTGTGTCAAAAATCTGACTTTTAACTTCTTCCTCGTAATCGCTTCTCATTGTTTCTTCAACATAATCTCCTAAAGGCTCTGTAATTTTTTCAATATAAATTACTGCATAACCTGTTTCCATTGATACCGGACCATAAATGCCCCTTTCAGTTATGTCCCTTGAAATGCCAAAAATCGCTTTTAACTCATCAACAGTATATGATATGTTTTCAGCATAGCCAAATGAAATACCTTCTAAATCGTTATTTTTAATTTTTTCTATGTCCTCACTGGCTTTTTCGCTGCTGTCGTAATAATAAACTTTGCCCTCTGCCTGAGAAAGTTTTTTAGTATATTCATCTCTATTTTCATCACAGAAAGCCATCATTTGAGTCTCACTTATTATGATGTCCTTTGATACGGCTTCTTTAACACCGTTATATATATACTTGTCCATAACAGTATTAAGTGCAGTTTCATAATAACTGCTTTCTGTGCTTTGCCCTGCATTTTCTGCCATTTTTCCTGCTTCTGTGGCAGCACGGCTTTCTTCCGTTTCCGAAAGAGTCACATTGTAAAAGTCAGCTCTTTCTTTTGCCAGCTCAACTGCAACAACAGAGTTATAGGCGCTTTCCTTTGCCACTTCCTCTGCCGTTCTTCCGTCAAAATCAGTTTCCCAAATGTCCTCTCCGCCTATAAGCTCATAGCTTTGAACAGTTTCATCAAGATATATCATGTATTCCTCAAGGGATATACTGTTGCCGTTTATTGTTATAAGAACGTTGTCCTCTTGCTGCTTTTTGGCACAAGATGTAAATATTAAACAGCAGGCGGCAAAAAACGCCAGTGTTTTTATTAAATTTCTTTTTTTCATTTCAGCCGCCTCCTTTATAGTTATTCTTCAATATCGTCAAGGAATTCCTTAACATACTCCACAGGATTTAAACCGTCTCTTTCGCGGGTTTTAATTGTGATATATGGGTTTGTGGCAGACGTAAAAAGATACCTTTCTTTTCTTTTTGTAACTGCCCCAATTATTTTTGAAGGGTCTATTTTAGCATCGCCTTTAAATGATACAACAATGTTTTCGCCCTTTTGTACTATTGATATAATGTGCATATTGTGAGCTCTTGATTTAAGCACAACTATTTCCAAAAGCATATTAACGCTTTTTGGCATAGTGCCGTATCTGTCCTCAAGCTCTTCCTGAACATCAAAATAATCGTCCATATTTGTAATGTGTGATATTTTTTTGTATGCCTCCAACTTCTGCTCCTCATTTTTAATATAGAAAGGCGGAATGTAGGCATTTACATTTATATCCACAAGAGTTTCAAAGTCTTCTTCAACCTTTTCGCCTTTTATGTTTTTAACAGCTTCGTCAAGAAGACGACAGTACATCTCATATCCAACAGCGTCCATGTGCCCGTGCTGCTGTGCTCCTAAAAGATTTCCTGCACCTCTTATTTCAAGGTCTCTCATAGCTATTTTAAATCCTGAACCAAACTCTGTAAACTCTTTTATTGTCTGAAGACGCTTTCGGCTTATTTCGTTAAGCTCTCTGTTTGGGTTGTACATAAGGTAAGCATAAGCAGTTTTGTTGCTTCGACCTACACGACCTCTTAACTGATAAAGCTGTGAAAGACCCATTTTGTCAGCTTCCTGAATAATCATTGTGTTGGCATTTCGTATGTCAAGACCTGTTTCAATAATAGTTGTGCATACAAGCACGTCTATTTCGCCCTCTATAAAGTCCCTCATAATGCCTTCCAGCTCACGCTCACTCATTTGACCATGAGCGTAAGATACAACTGCATCTGGCACAAGAGCCTGAACCTTTGTTGCCTCAAGAGAAATACCCTCAACCCTGTTAAAAAGATAATATACCTGACCGCCTCTTGCAAGCTCCCTGTTTATGGCTTCTTTTATAAACTCGTTGTCGTTTTCCATAACGTAAGTCTGAACAGGTCGTCTTTCCTGTGGTGGCTCTTCCAGTATGCTCATGTCCCTAATACCTGAAAGGCTCATGTGAAGAGTTCTTGGTATAGGTGTAGCCGTAAGAGTAAGAACATCAAGGTTTTCTTTAAGTGCTTTAAGCTTTTCTTTGTGAGCAACACCAAATCTTTGCTCATCGTCAATTATAACAAGACCTAAATCTTTGAACTTAACGTCTTTGCTTAATATTCTGTGAGTGCCTATAATTATATCACAAAAACCATTTTCAATGTTTTTAATAGTTTCTTTCTGCTGCTTTGGACTTCTGAAACGTGAAAGCATGTCAACTGTTACGGGATAGTCCTTCATTCTCTGCTCAAATGTATTGAAATGCTGCTGTGCAAGTATTGTAGTAGGAACAAGATATGCTACCTGCTTTCCGTCCTGAACAGCCTTAAATGCCGCTCTTATGGCAACCTCTGTTTTACCGTATCCAACGTCACCACATACAAGCCTATCCATAACCTTGCCTGATGTCATGTCGTCTTTTACTTCTTTTATGGCGTTTATCTGGTCGTCTGTTTCCTCATAAGGAAAAGCCTCTTCAAATTCTCTTTGCCATAAATTGTCCTCAGAATATACAAATCCCTTTGCTGCCTGCCTTTTTGCATATAACGCCACAAGGTCTTCTGCCAGTATTGCAACGGCAGCCCTTACCTTGCTTTTTGCCTTGTTCCAGTCCTGACCACCTAATTTGTTAAGACGTACGTTTTCGCCGCCTATATATTTCTGTATAGAGTCCATCTGGTTTACAGGCACAAAGAGACTGCCGCCATCGGCATAAGCTATTTTAATGTAGTCCTTGTTTACACCGTCAACGGATATTTTCTCAAGACCACTGAATATACCAATACCATGACCGGAATGAACAACATAATCGCCAACTTTAAGGTCTGTAAAGCTTTCTATGGCAGAAGAATTTTTCTTTCTTGGCTTTTTCTTTTTAGTGCCTTTTTCGTCAAAAAGCTCGTTGTCAGTAAAAAGAGCAAAACCTATAAGGGGATACTGAAAGCCTTTGCTAAGGCTGCCTCTTGTAACAGTTACAGTGCCTTTTTTAAGGGCAGCACTTTCGCCATCTTGAATATATGCAGCTTCTATGCCCTGGTCATTAAGTTCCGTTATTATTCTTTCGCCTCTTGTCTGACCTGCTGCAAGTATAACAATAGTATACCCTTCTTTTTTAAGCATTCGTATCTCGTCTGCAAACATGTCAATTCGCCTGTTGAAAGACGTTGTAGTTCGTACATCAAAAGATATAATGTCCTTAAGCTTAAAGTCAGTAGAACCAAGGGCAAGCATTGAAAGTATAACTTTGTCAAATCGCTTTGTACTTTCAATCATGTCTGTATAATCAAAAAGAATGTCTGCTTCTTTTTTGATTATATAGCCTTTTTCAAGCCTGCTTTTTACGCTTTCTTCAAACTCGCCATAAGCCACCTTGCATTTTGATTTAATACCCTGCATTTCGCAGAAAAACACAATGGCATCATCATCTATATAATCAAGAATGTTTACAGTGTCTTTGTAAAAATAATTGATGTATCTGCCGCATGAAGAAACTCGCCTTTCTGTTTTAAGGCTTTCTATGTCTTCGCCTATGTGATGCTTAAGCTTTTCAAGCTCCTCATACATGCCCTTTGATTCAAACTTATCCTTAGCCATGGCATAATCTCTTTCCATGGCTCTTATGGCTTTTTTAAGTGTTTCGTCGTCATATATAACTTCACTTACAGGAAAAACTTCTGTTTCTTCGCATCTTTCCAAAGACCTCTGTGAGTATACGTCCATAGTCCTTATGGTGTCTATTTCATCGTCCCACATTTCAATTCTTACGGCTGTTTCTTCAACAGGAGAGAATATGTCTATAATGCCGCCTCTAACAGAAAACTGCCCTGGACTTTCTGTCTGTTCTGTTCTTTCGTAGCCCATAAGCACCATTTTTTCGCAAAGGTCATCAACATCAAGAATTTCGCCTTCTTTAAGATGTATTATGGCTTTTTCAAATACTTCCTTTTTGAGGAATCTGTCAAAAAGTGCCTCTGCCGAAAGTATTATTGTTTCGTTGCTGCCCTTTATAAGACTGTTTATAATTTTAAACCTTTTTATTTCAGTTTCCCTGCTGTGTACATCAGCACCGAAAAATATTAAGTCTCTGGAAGGGAAAAAGCTTATGTTTTTGTCAAAAAACCTGTAGTCGTCGTACATCTGCTTTGCCTTAAGCTCGTTTTCAGTTATAATAACGGCTCTTCTGCCTGTTTCACGGCAGATAGCAGAAATAAGGTGGGTATTTTGCACGTCAACAACGCCTGTTGCCAGTACAGGCGTATTTTTATTTACTATGTGATTTTTAAGCCTTTCGTAACTTTCCAGTTCGTTTAAAAATTTGTCAAAAGCTTTCATATTATTCCATCACTTTCCATATTCCAAAAAACATTATGCCTTTGGCATAGAATTAGTCTGGTTCATAGCCTTGGCGATACCGTCTTTAAGCATTATTTCAAGAGCTGTAAGGGCTCTGTCTTTGCCGCTTTCAATTAAAGGCTCATCGTCTTTTGAAAACTTGCTTAAAACATAGTCTGCCAAATCCCAGCCGTTAGGCTTTTCGCCTATACCAACCTTAATTCTTGGAAAACTATCAGTGCCTAAATGTGCAATTATGTTTTTAATGCCGTTGTGACCGCCTGCACTGCCTTTTTCTCTTATTCTTGTTGCACCTACAGGAAGGCTTGTATCGTCATAAATTACAATTACATCTTTTGCATCTATTTTGTAAAATGTCATTACTTCCTTAACGCTTTCACCGCTTAAATTCATGTAAGTCTGTGGCTTAAGAAGCAAAACCTTTTCACCTGATATGTTTCCATCGCCTATAAGGCCTTTATGCTTAACCTTTGTTACAGATATATTATACTTATCAGCTGCCTTGTCTATTACCTCAAAACCAACATTGTGCTTTGTGCCTTCGTATTTTTTACCTGGATTACCCAGTCCAACTATAAGTTTCATTTTTGTATGTCCTCCGTGAAACAGCAATAAGCCCTAAGTTTTCTCCTTAGGGCTTTAAGTGTGTGGAAAAATTCCACACACTTTCGGCAAAATAAGATTTTGCCGAAAGTTACTTTAAGCTCTTTGTCCTTAGGGCTTGATATATTTATTTATGACAACCATTTTATACATTAGTTTCATATTTGTCCATATTTATTTTATTTATGCTTAACTTCGTTTTCAAGTGGAAGACCTTTTTCATAAGCACGAAGATTGTTAAGAGTTACCTCTGCTATTGCCTGAAGTGACTCATCTGTAAAAAATGCCTGATGACTTGTTACAAGTACATTAGGGAATGACATAAGGCGTATAAGCTCTTCATCATCAATAATTTCGTCACTCTTGTCCTCAAAGAAGTATTCGTCCTCTTCCTCATATACGTCAAGGGCAACGCCTCTGAATTTCTTTTCCAAAAGTGCATCTATAAGCGCCTTTGTGTCTATAAGAGCACCTCTTGATGTGTTTACAAGTATTGCATCATTTTTCATTTTTGCAATAGAGTCTTTATCTATAATGTGCTTACTTTCTTTTGTAAGTGGGCAGTGAAGAGAAATAATATCGCTTGTTTCAAAAAGCTCATCAAGGGAAACGTATTTTATGCCGCTTTTTTCGTCAGGATACATGTCGTAGCCAACAACTTCCATACCTACACCGCCAAATACCCTTGCCGCTTCCTTGCCTATTTTACCAGTACCTATAATACCAACTCTTTTGCCCTTTATAGTTGTACCCATAAGGTTATTAATCTTGAAATTAAAGTCCCTTGTTCTTACATACGCTCTGTGAGTCTTTCTGTTTATTGAAAGAGCCATAGCAAGTGTATATTCAGCAACGGCAGTAGGTGAATAGCTTGGCACTCTTAAAACAGTGAGCTTTCCCTCGCATGCCTTTAAATCTACCTTGTCATAACCTGCACATCTCATAAGCACAACCCTTACACCATTTTTGTAAAGTACATCAACAGCTTCCTTGTTTAAATCGTCATTTACAAAAAGGCATACGGCATCATACCCTGCTGCCAATACGGCAGTCTTTTCGTTAAGCCTGCTTTCAAAAAAGCTTACTTCATACCCAAATTCAGGGAGGTATTTTTCAAACCAAATCTTGTCGTAATCTTTAGTATCGTAAAATGCTATTTTCATACTCTATTCACTCCTTCAAAATATATCTTGCCAAATTATTTATAATGTATTCTTAATTAACACTGTTAAAACAAAAAAAATAAAGATGACACTTACTGGAAATGTCATCTTTATAATAAATCAATATTTAAATAATGTATGTTGCAAATACAACAAATTTATTAGCTTTCAAATAATGTTGATACAGAAGTACCTTCGTGGATACGGCTGATAGCTTCTGCAAATGTCTTAGCAACAGAAATTTCTTTAATCTTAGCGATTTTCTTTTCTGGTGGAAGTGCTATTGTGTTAAGGACAACAAGTTCTTCAATAGCTGATTTTTCAATTCTTTCAAGAGCTGGACCTGAAAGAACAGCATGTGTACAGCAAGCGTCAACTTCAATAGCTCCTCTTTCTTTAAGAGCGTTAGCAGCGTTTGTAATAGTACCTGCTGTGTCGATCATGTCGTCAACAAGGATAACTCTCTTACCTTCAACATCACCGATGATGTTCATAATTTCGCTTACGTTAGCCTTTGGTCTTCTCTTATCAATAATAGCAAGAGGAATATCAAGTCTTGTTGCAAATACTCTTGTTCTGCCTACGCTGCCAAGGTCTGGAGAAACTGCAACGTATTCATTAAGTCTGTCAGCATATTTTTCACGGTAGTAGCTTGTAAGAAGTGGTGCACCAAGAAGATGATCCACAGGAATATCAAAGAAGCCCTGAATCTGAGCACAGTGAAGGTCCATAGTAAGTATTCTGTCAGCACCTGCAACTGTAAGAAGGTTAGCCACAAGCTTTGCACTGATTGGATCTCTTGCTCTTGCCTTTCTGTCCTGTCTTGCATAGCCGTAGTATGGCATAACTGCTGTAATTCTACCTGCTGAAGCTCTCTTCATAGCATCAATCATAATAAGAAGCTCCATAAGGTTATCGTTTACAGGAGATGATGTTGACTGAATAATGTAAACATCAGCACCTCTTATAGTTTTATCAATTTTAACGGAAATTTCTCCATCGCTGAACTGAGCAACTTCCGCATCGCCTAATTCAAGAAGAAGATTTTTGGCAATTGCCTCAGCCAATTCCCTGTTTGCATTGCAAGAGAAAATTTTAATATTGCTTCTGGCTGTATATAACATAACTCTTTTTCCTCCCCATAATCGGTATATTATAAAAATAAAATGTTATTACATTGTAAATGTTACACCAGTAAAATGTAAAATTCAAGTCTAATCGTCAAAAAATATCAATAAATAATATGTCACTGCAAAAATTTACACAAAAAACCAAATTCCGCAGACATTTGTACTGCCTGCCCAAATACATATTTATTTCTTTGTCCAGCCTTCAATGTTAACCTGTCTGCTTCTTGCAACAGCAAGGTTTTTCTCAGGAACATCTTTAGTAACTGTTGAGCCTGCTGCCACATAAGAACCTTCTTTAAGTGTAACAGGGGCTACAAGGTTTGCGTTACAACCTATAAATACGTCGTTTTCAATAGTTGTTCTGTATTTCTTCTTTCCGTCGTAGTTAACAATAACAGTACCACAGCCAAAGTTGATTCTTTCCCCAACATCGGCATCACCTATATAAGTAAGGTGTGAAACCTTTGTGCCGTTGCCTATTACTGAGTTTTTAACTTCAACAAAGTCACCAAGCTTAATGTTTTCGCCAATTTTGCAGTTAGGTCTGATATATGCGTAAGGGCCAACCTTTGTGCCACTGCCTATGGAAGACTCCATAGCTGTTGTAAACTGAATAGTTACGTTGTCAGAAAGAACCATGTCTGTAAGTCTGCATGATGGGCCAACTTTGCACTCCTCGCCTATAACTGTGTTTCCTTCTATAACGCAGCCTGGATAAATTACAGTATCCATACCAATTTTAACATCAGCACCTATATAAGTGTTTGCAGGGTCTATAATTGTAACACCGTTTTCCATGTGGAATCTATTAATTCTGTCTTTAAGTATTTTTTCAGCATCTGCAAGCTGTACTCTGCTGTTTACGCCTGCAAATTCTGTTACATCACCAACAGATACGGCATCAACACCTTTGCCTTCTTTAAGTAATATTTCCAAAGTATCAGGAAGATAATATTCACCCTGAGCATTGTTGTTGTTTATTTTTGAAAGTGACTCTTTAAGGTCTTTTCCTTTAAAGCAGTAAATGCCTGTATTTATTTCCTTAACAAGCTTTTCTTCTTCTGTAGCGTCTTTGTATTCAACATTTTTAACAAAATGACCTTCACTGTCTCTTATTATATGGCCATATCCAGCTGAGTCCTCAACAATAGCAGATATAACAGAAACACTGTTTTTGTTTTCTCTGTGGAAGTTAATAAACTTTTCAAGTGTTTCAGCCTTAATAAGAGGTGTGTCGCCATAAAGAATGATTACGTCTTTGTCATCTTCAATAAAGTCAGCTGCCTGCATAACTGCATGACCTGTGCCAAGCTGCTGCTCCTGAAGAGCAAATGCTACATTTTTTCCTTCAAGACTTTCTTTAACCATTTCTGCTTTGTCGCCAATAACAACGCATACGCCTTCGCAGCCAAGCTTTGCAGCTTCGTCAATAACACATTCAACCATTGACTTACCGCATACCTTGTGTAAAACCTTAGGCATTTTTGATTTCATTCTTGTGCCTTTTCCAGCTGCAAGTATAATTGCTTTTAAATTCTCCATATTTTCCAACTCCTAAACTATATACCCTTTAAAAAGCAAATTTTTATCTACATATTATTTATATTATTTTTACTAAATTGTAAAACACCACTTAGATATTATACAAAAAAACTTATTAAATCAATATTTTATTTCTTTTCGCCTTAAAAAATACCTGTTTTTTTTAAAAACTGTTTACCTTTTAACAAAAAGGTTATAAAATGGGGATACGGGAAAATATAAAAATATTACCCCGTCGAAAGGAGATTGATTTGATGAACAGACTTTCTATTGTAAAAGGTGACATTGTAAGGATGAAAACTGATGCCATAGTTAATGCGGCAAATACATCTCTTTTAGGCGGCGGCGGAGTTGATGGTGCTATTCATCGTGCTGCAGGAGAAGACCTCCTTAAAGAATGTATAACTCTTGGCGGCTGCAATACAGGCGAAGCTAAAATAACAAAAGGCTATAAGCTTAATGCAAAATATGTTATACATACTCCGGGACCTATATGGCGAGGTGGTAATAAAGGCGAAAGCGAGCTTTTGGCAAACTGCTATAAAAACAGCCTCTCTCTTGCTAAAGAAAATGGTGTTAAATCAATAGCTTTTCCTTCCATAAGCACAGGAGTATATCGTTTTCCTGTTGAAAAGGCAGCCCAAATAGCCATTAGAGAAATTTCTTCATTCCTCAAAACAGACGATACATTTGAAAAAATAGTAATTGTCTGCTACGATGAAGATACACTTAAAATATATAAATCAATTTTAAAAACATACGAAAATTAATTATTTATAAAAGCACGGGACTAATCCGTGCTTTTTTGCTGCAATTTATTTCACTGTCTGAAATAGCGAAGTTTTTTTACCTGTACAAAAATCCACCAAAAAAACTGAAAAATGTTAATAAATTCTTAACATTTCACCGTCTTGTCCACATTAAAATACCTATATTTTAAAGTTATGCACCAAGTTATCCACTTTATCCACAATGTTTAATAATAACTTACCCACAGCAATTTGTTATTAACTTTTGTCCTGAAAAATTTTCAGTAAATAAAAAATAAAATAAAAATAATGAAAAATTTTAAAAGCAAGAAGGAAATTTTCTTTTTTTGGCGAATATATAGTATATAGCTTATTTAAAATACTTATTAACACACAAAAATGTTAAAAAGGCTTTTAAGGCTTAATATATACAAAATACAGCTTCTAAAATAAAACAGAAACTGTATTGAGAGGAGTTGTTATTATGACTATCACAATTAAAACCAAAAACCTTGAATTCGGCAAACAGACAAAAGTAAAAATCGAAAACAAAATCAAAAAAATCGAAAAACTCTTTTCTAAAGATGCTTCAGCAATTGTAAGAGTATCTCAGGAAAAACCAGGCTATAAGGTAGAAATTACAGCTCCAATTGCTAACAGAACTGTTCGTGCCGAGGTTTCCGGTGATGATATGATGGCAGCCATCGAAAAATGTGTTGACCTTGTTGAAAATCAGATTATCCGTCTTAAAGGCAGAATGCAGTCAAAGGCAAGACGCAACACAGCATTTGTTTCAGAATATGAAGCAATACCAGTTGAAGAAGAGTATGTAGCAGACGAAACAGAAATTCTCATTGAAAAAACAAAAACATTCGAACTTAGACCAATGGACGCAGAAGAAGCAGTTATGCAGATGGAACTTATTGGTCACGAATTCTTCGTATTCCTTAACGTAGCAAACGAAAAAATCTGTGTAGTTTATAAACGTAAAAACGGCACATATGGTCTTATTGAACCAGAAAATTAATATTACCAATAAAAAGGCTTTAAGGGCTTCCTTAAAGCCTTTGTTTTTGTGCATAATGTCAAAAAAACGTAATTTTGTTTCTCTTTTAATGCATAAGCAGCATTTTTTGTGCCGTTGCAACAAAAAGCACTCTTCTTTATCGGCACTTTTAAGCGTTTTTTCAGAGGTAATCTGTTTTACAAACTTCATAAAGTGATATATAATGTTTATGGGTTATAAACAAAGGCAATAATATTGAAAATTTCAGTTTCTGCTATTGAAAGGGGTTTTTATAGATGGAAACAGGTAAAAAGAAAAAAATAGCCATTTTAACAGGCGGCGGTGACGCTCCTGGCTTAAATGCTGTTATTTATTCACTTACAAAAACATGTATTTTAAAATACGGCTATGAAGTAATAGGCTATAGATTTGGATATAGAGGTCTTCTTCTTAACGAATATAAGCCACTTACACTTGAAACAATTTCAGGTATACTTCATAAAGGCGGCTCTATACTTTGCAGCTCAAATAAACATAACCTTTTTGATTTCCCATTAAAAGACGAAAACGGTGATTTTGTCCGTGATGAAAACGGAAACATCGTTAAAAGAGACGTTTCAGATGTGGCAATCGAAAACCTTAAAAAAGATGGCGTAGATGTACTTGTTGTCCTTGGTGGTGACGGCTCACTTACAAGTGCAAGAGACTTCTCTAAAAAAGGCGTAAACGTAATTGGTGTACCAAAAACAATTGATAACGACCTTAAAGCAACAGATGTTACATTCGGCTTTAATACAGCTGTTAATATCTGTACAGAAGCTCTTGGCAGAGTTCATACAACAGCAGAAAGCCACCATAGAGTTATTATAGTTGAGGTTATGGGCAGAAATGCCGGCTGGATAGCACTTCATAGTGGTATTGCAGGCTCAGCAGATGTAATACTTATACCAGAAATTCCTTATAAACTTGAAAACATAGTAGCTAAAATAGAAGAAAGAGACAGACGTGGCAAACCATTCTCAATTATAGTAGTTTCAGAAGGCGCTAAAGAAGAAGGCGGCTCACAGGTAATAAATAAAATCGTTGAAGACAGCCCAGATGCTGTACGTCTTGGCGGTATTGCTCATAAACTTTCATATCAGCTTGAACAGCTTATTGATGATGAGCATGAAGTTCGTCCAGTTGTACTTGGACATACACAGCGTGGCGGTGAAACTTCACCATACGACAGAATACTTTCAGCAAGATATGGCTCTTATGCAGCTCACATGATAGCTGAAGGACGTTTTGGCGAAATGGTATGCCTTAAAGGCAGCGAAATAACTTCTATTCCATTTGACGAAGTTATAGGCGGTCAGCGTCTCGTAGACCCTAACTGCGAACTTATACAGGTTGCAAGAAATATGGGTATTTCATTTGGTGATGAACCAATAAAATAAACGCCCTTTCGTCAAAGGCTCATTTCATTCAAGCCTTTGACGAGCAGACATAAGTATAAAGCAGGAGTTCCATCGGAGAACCCGACGAAAAAGGGCGAATGGGGTTTCATTATGAAACCCCATTCGTTTTGCCACAGGCAAAATTCCGAAGCTTAAAACCCTTGAAACTCTCTGTCGGCATTTTCCTTCGGAAAACGGCTTCGCCGCCTTAGTTCGTCAGGTGCTTTGCTTTTCCTCGTCGGAAATGAATTTCGTCAGCATTTTGCTTACGCAAAACCAGCTTCGTTGTCAGCACTTCTTTGCTGTGCTTTACTGCGGATTCCAGTCGGAAAACTTAGTACCGCCAAGAAAGGCGGACAGCCACTTGTGGCTGGAGTTTGCTTTAGCAAACTTACTGACAAATCGTTTCCCAAACCCTTCCGCATTTGAAATCACTTTATATATAGTCTGAAAGCACTTCATTTGAAGTGCTTTTGTTATTGCTGAAACCATAATTTCATAGTATCTAAAACCTTAATAAGCTCTTTTTCTTCTATAATATATGGCACCATGGCATATATGTATTTTAAAAACGGTCTTGAAAATACGCCTCTTTTAAATGCAAAATCCTGATAACCCTCTATGTTCTTTTGGTCAACAACCTCTATGCATACACAGCCGCCCATAATGCGTATTTCTTTTATTCTTTCGTCATTAAATCCTTCCATTTCACGGCGTGTTATTTCCTCTATTTTTTTAATTTTGCCAATGTAGTTTTCTCTTTCAAATATTTCTATGCTTTTTAAAGCAGCACTGCATGCTATGGCATTGCCCATAAATGTAGGGCCGTGCATAAGGGCATGGTTTGGATCATCATCATAAAAAGCGTCATATACTTTTTTGTTTGCCACAGTTACAGCATGGCCTATGTATCCGCCTGTAAGTGCTTTACCCAAAACAATAATGTCCGGCAATACTAAGTCAGCAACAAACCTCACGCCTGTTCTGCCAAAACCTGTTGCTACTTCGTCAAATATAAGAAGTACGCCGTATTTGTCACAAAGCTCTCTTGCCCTTTTTAAAAAAGAAATATCGTACATTCTCATGCCGCCAGCACCTTGAAGTAAAGGCTCCACAATAAATGAATTTAATCTGCTGTGGTATTTCTCAAAAGCCTTTTCAATCTCTCCTATTTCAGTAGGTATGTGAACTACATTTTTGCTTTCGCCGTATGCCTTTAACACAAAATGATAATCCTCATCATCGCCTACTTCCATAGCCTTAAATGTGTCACCATGATATGCATTTTTAAGTGCTAAAACCATAGTCCTTTGCGTTTCATCTTTGTTCATAAAATACTGCAAAGCCATTTTTAATGCCACTTCAACAGCCACACTGCCTGAGTCCGAATAAAAACAGTAGTCTAAATCACCTGGCAGCATATCCGCAAGCTTATTTGATAATTTTTCTGCTGCCTCATGGGTAAGTCCCCCCAGCATAACATGGGCAAATTTTTTAAGCTGGTTTTCTATTGCCTCATTTATTTCACTGTTGTTGTAGCCGTGTATGTTGCTCCACCATGAAGAAACAGAGTCTATAACTTTGCCCTTGTCAGTATAAAGATATACACCCTCTGCCTTTTCAACTTTGTATGGTTCTTTCATGTTTTTCATCTGCTGGTATGGGTGCCAAATCATATAAATCACCTCACTTGTAAAGTTCTTTTAATGTGTCAAAAGAAATATCTATGTCACTGTCGCCTTTTTTTATGCAGCCTAAAACTTTAAGCCCTGTCATGTATTCACACATTTTTAAATTGTCCTCATGCATTTTGTTTCCTGCTTCAAACATGTTTAATATAATGCCCTCTGCCTTAATGCCCTCTTTTTCCATGTAATAGGCAGTAAGTCCAGTATAATTAATAGTCCCAAGCCCTGCATCGGCAACTATAATGCAGCTTAAATTTCTATTTTTAATAAAATCTGTAAATTGCACCTTTTCTTCGTCAAACCTTAGTGGACAAAGTATGCCGCCAGCACCTTCAATAGTTATATATTCATATTTCTGGCATAAAGCATCAAAATCACTATATACTTTTTTCATGTCAACAGGCATATTTTCCTCTTTTGCTGCCAAATGGGGTGAATATGGATTTTCATATACATAGGAATACATGTCACTTAAATCCTGATTTATGCCAGATATATTTTTAACTGTAAGAGCATCCATAGGAATAATGCCCTTTTCATTTTTTGGATTTCCGCTCATGGCAGCCTTGTAATAGGCACATTTTCCATATAAATTCTCATTTAATTTTTTCATAATAAGCCCTGAAACATAAGTCTTTCCCACATCTGTTCCAGTGCCTGTAATAAATACACATTTACTCATTTATAAAACCTGCCTTGTACCCTAACTTTTCCAAAATCTCAAAATCCTGTTTTGTGCTTATGCCTGACGTTGTAAGCATGTCACCTGAAATAGCGGCATTTGCCCCAGATAAAAAGCACTTTTCGCCTTTGTCACTTAAAAAACCTCTGCCGCCAGCAAGACGTATTGCACCGTCAGGAATTATAAACCTGAATATGGCAATAGTTTTTATTATTTCTTCTTCTGTAAGTGCCTTAACAAATTCAAAAGGCGTACCCTTTATTGGGTTAAGTATGTTTACAGGCATGCTTTTTATACCTAAATCACGCACTGTAAAAGCCATGTCTATTCTGTCCTCAATTGTTTCGCCCATTCCTATAATGCCTCCACTGCAAAGAGAAAGCCCTGCTTTTTTTGCATTTTTAATGGCTGTTATTTTGTCCTCAAATGTGTGGGTGGTGCATATGTTTGGGAAATTTCTTTCAGATGTTTCAATGTTATTGTGTACCCTTGTAAGACCTGCTTCTTTAAGACGCCTGAACTGATTTTCGTTTAAAAGTCCAAATGAACCGCATACCTTTATGCCCACATTTTCAGTTATTTTTTTAATGACGCTGCACATCTTGTCAACTTCGCTGTCATTTAATGCCCTGCCTGATGTAACTATTGAAAACCTTAATATGCCGCTTTTTTTGTCAATTTCAGCCTGCTTAAGTATATCTTCTTCTGGCAAAAGTGGATAATATGCCGCATCTGTGTGGCTGTGCCCTGACTGTGCACAAAACTTGCAGTTTTCGCTGCACCTGCCGCTTTTTCCGTTTATAATTGAACAGATGTCAAAGCGGTCTGAACAGAATTTTTCTCGTATTTCATTTGCCCATATACCTAACTGGTCAGCAGAACATTCATAAAGGCTTAAAGTCTCGTATTTTGTAATTTTTCCGCCATTTAAAACAAATTCTTTTATTTCTTCTCCAAAACTCACTAAAAATCACGCCCTTTCAATACTTAAAACAGGCACAAGCCTTTTTGCCAAAACACCTGCCAATATGCAAAGTGCTATGTCACCAGGCACAGCCAGCAAAAAGCAGTATAAAAATAAAGGCAATATACCTATAGGACTATTTAAATAAAAATTGCTTATTATGTAGTAGTAAACCATGCCTATTATGTAAACAACAGCAAGCCCTGCAAAGTTTGCCAAAAGTATAGTTTTTAAATTGCTTTTGCCATAGCCTATTGCCCCTGTAATGTATGCTCCAACAGCAAAGCCTATTAAATACCCAAAGCTTGGCTTAAATATGTAATAAAATCCACCGCCTTCAGCAAATACAGGCAGCCCCAAAAGCCCCATAAAAATGTAAACTAAAACGCAAAAAGAGCCTCTTTTTTTCCCTAAAATAAGCCCTGCAAGCATTGTAAAAAGATACTGCAGCGTAAAAGGCACCACAGGCACAGGAATTTTAATAAATGCCCCAATAATAATAAGGGCTATAAATATGCCGCATAAACTTATGTTTTTTGTACTACCCATTGTCAAAATCTCCTTTGCTGTTATTTACGGTTAAATTTACCACAGCAAATAATTATTGTCAACCACTATAAATATAATTGGTTTACAATTAATCCAATAAAAAACCTGCCCATTACTGAGCAGGTTATGCTTTGCAAAATGGAGTATTTCATGTCCATTTCAATCTGTCAAAAAAACTATTTTTTATATAAGCAGAAAGGTTCGGAAAACAATTTGTCAGTAAGTTTGCTAAAGCAAACTCCAGCCACAAGTGGCTGTCCGCCT
>CALWHO010000087.1 GCA_944380405.1 uncultured Lachnospiraceae bacterium | reverse complement strand
ATGGTGCAAATATTACAAATTTAATCTGTACCATTACCTGATGAATTTTAGTTATTTATTTTTCTCCTGTGAAAGCTGGTATGCTACGTCAACAATCATGTCTTCCTGACCGCCTACCATTTTTCTTCTGCCCAGCTCAACAAGTATATCCCTTGGGTTAAGAGAGAATTTTTCAGCTGCTCTGTATGTATGAAGAAGGAAGCTGGAGTAAACACCTGCATAGCCAAGCATAAGAGGTGCTGTTTTAATAACCTGTGGTCTGTGCATAATAGGCTCAACAATTTCTTCTGCCACGTCCATAATACCATAAAGGTCAAGACCTGTGTCATATCCCATTCTGTCAAGAACTGCCGCAAGAACCTCAATTTGTGTATTGCCTGCACCTGCTCCAAGACCACGGCAAGTAGCATCAATATATGTTGCTCCTGCCTCAACAGCTGCTATGGAGTTGGCAACAGCAAGACCAAGGTTATTATGAGCATGGAAGCCAACAGGTATATTTAAACCATCTACCAAAGCCTTTACTCTTGCTTTAACATCTTCTGGAAGAAGATAGCCAGATGAGTCGGCAAGGTTTACATAATCAGCACCAGCCTGTTCAAATATTTTAGCCTGCTCAAGAAGTTTTTCAGGGGATGCCATATGTACCATCATAAGGAAGCCAACAGCCATCATGCCCATTTTTTTAGCAGCCTGAATATGCTGAATAGCTACGTCTGCTTCTGTACAGTGAGTTGCAACTCTTACAACTCTTGCTCCATTTTCATAAGCCTTTTCAAGGTCTTCTATTGTTCCAATTCCAGGAAGAAGAAGTATTGCCTGTTTTGAATTTTTAATTACGCCATTAGCTGCCTTTATAAGGTCCATTTCGTCACAAGCAGAAAATCCATAATTAATTGTGCTTCCTGCTATGCCGTCACCATGACAGCACTCAATAATATTTACACCAACTTTATCAAGACCACCTGCTATTTTTTCCACCTGTTCTGGTGTAAAGCTGTGGCTTACGGCATGACTTCCGTCACGAAGAGTTGTATCTACTATATAAATCCTGCGTTTTTCCATATCTAAAAATCCTCCTTATTTACCAAGCATTTTGGCTGCTATTTTTTCAGCAACGGCTATTGCAGCAGAGTTAATAATATCAAGGTTTCCTGAATACTTAGGAAGGAAATCTCCTGCACCCTCAACCTGTATAATTACTGTAACCTTGTTTCCTTCAACAATAGGAGGCACTCTAAGTCTGTAACCAGGTACATACTGCTGTACTTCTTTAACTCGTTTTTCAACAGCTGCCTTAATAGCTTCTTCGTCTGGATTTTTAACTATTGTATAAATTGTATTACACATCATTACAGGAGGCTCTGCTGGGTTAAGTATAATAATAGCTCTTGCTCTGTCAGCACCGCCTATAATTTCAAGGCCTTTTCTTGTTGTCTGTGTAAATTCGTCTATGCTGGCTCTTGTGCCAGGGCCTGCACTTTTTGATGATATGCTGGCAACTATTTCTGCATACTCAACGTCGCATACTTCATTTATGGCATTTACAATAGGAATAGTAGCCTGACCGCCGCATGTAACCATATTAAAGTTATCGGCATCTTTAACCTTGTCAAGGTTGCAGCATGGTACAACATAAGGTCCAACAGCTGCTGGTGTCATGTCAATGGCAATTTTGCCTGCTGCCTTAAGTATAGGCGCATTTACTATATGAGCACTTGCCATAGTTGCATCAAATACTATTTTTACGTCTTTGTCATCAGCTACTGCCTTAACGCCTTCTGTTGAAGTTTTAAAGCCAAGAGCTGCTGCTCTTTTAAGACCTTCTGACTCAACAATACCTGTCATAAAGTCCATTTGAAGGTGTTTTGATTTCATAACCTTATACATAAGGTCTGTACCTATGTTTCCAGGGCCAATAATGCCAACTTTAATTTTTTCTTCTGCCATTTAAAAATACCTCCTGTGTATTTATTTTCTGTAGCCAAATCTTGCTGAAATTTCATTTGCACACATTACAACATCTTCTGCTATTGAATTAAACTCCTCTTCATCAACGGAGCTTTTCATTGCCGATACGCTTATGGCAGCAATAACCTTGCCGCCTTGTTTAAATATTGGTGCTGCTACGCATTTAAGACCAAGGGCTATTTCTTCATCATCAAGTGCATAGCCTGTTTTACGAACGCTTACAAGGCTTTTTGTAAGCTGTCTTTCATTTGAAATTGAGTTTACAGTTTTAACTGGAAAAGGCTTTGAAAGTATATATCTATCAATATAGTCCTGGTCAAGGTATGCAAGCATTGCCTTTCCAACACCTGTACATGTCATAGGAGCTCTTTTGCCCACCTGAGAATATACAATTATAAAATCCCTTTGGGCATACTTTTCAAGATATACAACTTCGCCTTCATAGTGTGTTGCCAAATGCACCGTAAGACCATACTTTTCAGAAAGCATATTACAGTATGAATTAGCCTCTCGCCTTATATCCATACGACTTTCAACAATTGTTCCCATTTCAAAAAGTTTAAGACCAAGACGGTATTTTTTTGTAATATCGTCTTGTTCAAGATAGTTATATTTAACAAGCGTATTTACAAGACCATAAACAGTGCTTTTGCTAAGACCCATTTTTTCGGCTATGTTTGAAATACCCATTTCGTTTTCTTCCTGAAAAAAATCAAGTATTTCAAAAGCTCTTGCCAAAGACTGTATAATTACTCCTTCTGAATTTGCCATGGCACACCTCTTTTCTTTTTTTCGTTATTATCGAACTCAATTCGTAATTATTTTATAATAATATATTGACCGTTTTTTAATATAAAGTCAATGTATATTTTAAACAAAATAAAACCCCTGATATTGGGCTTTTCCAATAACAGAGGTTTTTTTACTTAATTATTTATTTTGTAACCTTAAAAGAGCTCTTTAATGATACTATTCTGTTAAATACCATTTTTTCTGGCTTTGAGAGCTTTCTGTCTATGCAGTAGTAACCATTTCTCATAAACTGGAAACGGTCGTCTATTGTAGCATGTTCAACAGAAGGCTCAATGTATGCTGTTTTGATTATAAGGCTTTCAGGGTTTACAATCATTTCACCGTCTGGGTCGTCAGCATTATCAAGCATCATATAATCGTAAAGTCTTGCTTCTGCCTCAATAGCTGTTGAAGCATTTACCCAGTGAAGTGTGCCTTTTACCTTTCTGCCGTCAGGGCTGTTGCCGCCTTTTGACTCAGGGTCATAAGTACAGTGAACAGCAGTTATATTGCCATTTTCGTCTTTATCAACTGATACGCACTTAATAAAGTATGCACCTTTAAGACGTACTTCTTTATCAGGAGCAAGACGGAAGAATTTTTTAACTGGCTCTTCCATAAAGTCCTCCTGCTCAATATAAATTTCTTTTGAGAAAGGAACCATTCTTGAACCAAGGCTTTCGTTTTCAGGGTTATTTTCAACCTCAAGCATTTCAATCTGACCTTCTGGGTAGTTATCAATAATTACCTTTAATGGGTCAAGAACTGCCATAACAACAGATGCTTTTTCTTTAAGGTCATCTCTTATGCAGTAGTCAAGAAGTGCGCTGTCTACCTTGCTGTTTGCCTTGCTAACGCCTATTCTATCACAGAAATCTCTTATTGATTCCGGTGTGTAGCCTCTTCTTCTAAGACCACAAATAGTAGGCATACGTGGGTCGTCCCAACCGTCAACCTTACCATCTTCAACAAGGGCTCTTAAATATCTCTTGCTCATAACAGTGTTTGTAAGTCCAAGACGTGCAAACTCTATCTGACGTGGCTTTGCAGGAAGACCGCTGTTATCTACAACCCAGTCATAAAGAGGTCTGTGGTCTTCAAATTCCATAGTACAGATAGAATGTGTAATGCCCTCTATTGCATCTTCAAGAGGATGAGCAAAGTCGTACATAGGGTAAATGCACCATTTGTCGCCTGTTGCATGGTGGCTGGCATGAGCAATACGGTAAATTACAGGGTCACGCATGTTAATATTAGGTGACGCCATATCTATTTTAGCTCTTAATGTTCTGGCACCGTCTGGAAATTCGCCGTTTTTCATTCTTTCAAAAAGGTCGAGGTTTTCTTCAACACTTCTGTCACGATATGGGCTGTTTTTGCCTGGTGTGCTTAATGTGCCTCTATATTCACGCATTTCTTCTGCATTAAGGTCGCAGACAAAAGCCTTGCCTTCTTTAATAAGCTTAACTGCTATTTCATAAAACTTATCAAAGTATGAAGAAGCAAAGTAAAGTCTGTCTTCCCAATCAAAACCAAGCCATTTTACGTCTTCTTCAATGCTTTCAACGTATTCTGTGTCTTCTTTTGATGGGTTTGTATCGTCAAATCTTAAGTTGCATTTACCGCCGTAAAGCTTTGCAAGACCAAAGTTAAGGCAAATGCTCTTTGCATGTCCTATATGAAGGTATCCGTTAGGCTCTGGAGGAAAACGAGTATTTATACGGCTTAAGTTTTCTCCTAAGTCTTCCTGAATGTAGTTATGTATAAAGTTTCCTGTTGCGCTCAGGTCACTGCCTGAAGCCATATTTAATTTTTCATCAGCCATAATATGTGCCTCCCAAAAAACAATATTTCATGTAATTATTATTACCAAAAATTTTCAGTTTAAACTATTATAAATGATACTATACTTATACAAAAAGGTCAATTATTACCCATTTACAACGTTTTGCTGAAACCATTTTACAAAATGCGTATCAACAATAGCTACACCGCTGTCGTTAAGATGTGCATCGTCACGGAAGTTTTCTATCTCAAGAAGATTTTCTTCCATATTAACAATATTGTAGTCTATATAAGGAATGTTGTTTTCTGCCGCAAAAGAGCTAAGTTTTTCGTGTACTGCCGTATAATTTTTGATAAAGTCCATTGACACATTGGCAATAGGTGCTGTTACAAATATAAGCTTTGAGCCTTTTTCATTGCAAAGGTCAATTATCTTTTGGAGGTATTCCTTTTGTTTAGGTGAGAAATCCCAATCCTTTCCGTCAAAATTTTTAAACTGGTTTGTTCTGTCAAATTCTGACTCAGGAATAACAGTATCACAGAATGTATAGCCCTTTGAACGGTAATACTCTGTGCCGTTTGTAGCTTCTGTCTTTTTAGTAACGCCAAACTTTTCAATTAATGCCTTTTCCCACTGACTGCTTTTGTAAGCAAAATATTCCTGCTGATACCTTATGGCAGGGAGGTTATATTTTGCCTTCTCACCCTCTGGGAATACTTCTTTTATATACTCGTCTATAAGCTCCTGATTATTCATAACCTCAAAAAGGCTTTCAGCCTGTTTAAGCTCAAAATCATCATCAACCACATCCCAGTAAAGCTCCATTACAACATATTCCGGATTTTGGTAGTTATAAATCTCTCTTAATTCATAATATGTTGTGTCAGCATGCTGTGATGGTGTACCCATCTGGAAGCTGTTAAGACCTGTATATGGGTCTATTTTTTCAGGGTCAAATGTGCAGTATGAATGTGATGAGCCTATAAACACCATATCAAGACTGTTTTTTTCAAGGGCATAAAAATCGTCAAAACGTGCCTTTGTATATGCGTTTACTGTGTTCATGTCTGCTGCACGCTTGTACTTTCCGCCAAACACAAAAAATATCGCTGCCATAACAAGCACAAATATTATAAGTTTTATTATTATTTTAAAATTGGAAGTATATGAATTCGCCCGCATTATAGTACACTCCTGCCAATAATACAAATGTTGCTGCTATGCCGTAAAACACAGCATTTGATAAAGCGCTTTTTTTCCTAAATCTGTCGTGGATATTGCCGCCAACAAATATTTCGCTGCCCATAAGGTAAATAATTGCACCTAAAAGCACTGCCCACTCAAAAAGTCCAAGGCCCATGCCTGTAAATACATTAAATAAATACTGAGGTGTTGCCCAAATTCTGAAATCCCATAAAATATGCTTTAATATAAATATACAGTCGCTCATAGTGTTTGAACGGAAGAATATAAATGTAAAGCACACAAAAGCAAATGTAACAATAACTGCAATAAAGTTATATATGCCGCCTATAATCTTAATTTTGTCAGTTCTTAAAAGCCTTCTTAAATGGTACATTTTGTCTGCCATAATGTTATAAAATACAACACCTATGCCGTGTATAGTACCCCATATTACATATGTCCATGCTGCACCATGCCAAAGACCGCTTACCATAAATGTAATAAGAAGATTTCTGTATTTTTTTAATGCACCCTGCCTGTTACCTCCAAGGGGTATATAAACATAGTCCATAAACCATGATGAAAGAGAAACGTGCCATCTTCTCCAGTGGTCTTTTATGTTGCCTGCAAGAAATGGTCTTTCAAAGTTTTCCATAAGGTCAAAGCCAAGTATTTTGGCACAGCCCTTTGCAATATCGCTGTAACCGCTAAAGTCGCAGTATATTTGCATGGCAAATATAACCGTTGCCAGCACAAAATAAAGACCGCTGTAATATTCACAGCTATTATAAACAGTATTTACTGCCACTGCTGCCCTGTCGGCAATAACAATTTTCTTAAAAAAGCCCCAAAGCATAATTTTAAGACCGTAAACAGTTCTAGGCAGTGAAAAACGCATTCTTTTATAAAACTGAGGCAAAAGGTTTTCGCTTCGCTCAATAGGCCCTGCTACAAGCTGTGGGAAAAACGAAATAAAAAGAGAAAACTTACCATAGTGGCGTACAGCCTTAATTCTGCCTCTGTAAACGTCTATTGTATAAGCTGCCGCCTGAAAAGTATAAAAGCTGATGCCCATAGGCAGTATTATGTCAAACTCTGGTCTTGTGTATGCTATGCCTAAAGAGTTTACAACAGCTGTAATTGAGTCTGTGAAAAAGTTTAAATACTTAAACACAAAAAGAAGACCGAAATTAATAACCATACAGGCTATAAGGTAATTCCTGCCTCTTTCCTTGCCTACCTTTTGTATCCTTAGTGAAAAAAGATAGTTTATAAATGTAACAAAAACTATTAATACTATAAGCTCTGCTCTCCAGCACATATAAAAATAATAGCTGCCTGCAAGAAGAAGTATCCATCTAAATTTGTGTGGCAGTATATAATATGCTACTGTTATAAGCAGAAAAAACACTAAAAAGTGAAAACTGTTAAAAAGCATTTTAACACCTCAAAAACATTTTTTATTATTAGATAATACTATACAAATTATTGTATTACAACGAAAAAAACGATACAATACCATTGTAACTTAAAGAAAAGATTAAAAGCAGGTGTTTATATGCAGGTATTTACCGTAACAAATACAAAAAAATTTATGGCTATGCTTCTTAAGGAAAATGTATTTGACTTATTTGAGCTTAGAAACATTACAATAACAACATTTTCAACATTTGAAATAGACGGCCGCCTTAACAAAGACTATTTTGAAAATAAAGACGATATAAAAGCTGACTTTTGCAAATGGAAAGATGTAAAGCCTTTTGCATTTGAAATAATAAAGGGAAACCGCCTGCCTAAATTTATAAAACTTGTGCTTTCTGCAGATAATGAAACGATTTCAAAAATATCTCCACAGGCTTCGGCACTTTTTATAAACATAACATTTGAAAATAACGAAATTACAATTATAACTGGCTCTTCCACAAAGACATTTACAATGGATAAAAGAACGGATATCATGTGGGACGAATACGTAGAAGAGTTTTTTACAAACAATAAAATTCCTGTTAGCACTCAAGCTTATTGAGTGCTAATTTTTTCTTGACTTTTTGTTTTTAACTGCTAAAATATTATTCAACAGGATAATTATTTAAGTAAAAACGGAGGTAATTTATAATGGAAAAAGGCAATTTATCTATTAATAGTGAAAATTTTCTGCCTATTATAAAAAAATGGCTCTATACAGACAAAGACATATTCGTTCGTGAGCTTGTTTCAAATGGCTGTGATGCTGTAAGCAAGTTTAAAAAGCTTGTAAGCCTTGGCGAAGCTGAAGCAGACGAAAACGAGGAATACAAAATAACAGTTAAGGTTGATGCACCAAACAAAACAATAACTTTCAGTGATAACGGTATCGGTATGACTGATGAAGAAATTAAAAAATACATCAACCAGATAGCATTCTCAGGTGCTACAGACTTTTTAGCTAAATACGAAGAAAAACTTTCAGAAGACAACGACATTATAGGTCACTTTGGTCTTGGCTTCTATTCAGCATTTATGGTTGCTGATAAGGTTGAAATTGACTCTCTTTCATACCAGAAAGATGCTAAAAGTGCAAAATGGACTTGCGAAGGCGGCATTGAGTACGAAATGGAAGAAGGTACAAGAACTAAAAGAGGTACAACAATAACTCTTTACGTAGGTGAAGACGGCAAGGAATTCCTTGACTCAGCACTTATGTACACAGTTTTAAGAAAATACTGCTCATTTATGCCTGTTGAAATATTCTTTGAATATGAAGAAGCAAAGCCTGAAAAAGAAGAAACAACAGAAAACGCTGAAAACACAGAAAATACAGAAATCACAGAAGAAGCAAAGGACGACAAAGTACCTGTTGCTATAAACGATACAACACCTTTATGGGTTAAAAATCCAAAAGACCTTACAGATGATGATTACAAAAAGTTCTATCATCAGGTATTTAGAGATGCCGATGACCCACTTTTCTATATCCACCTTAATATGGACTATCCATTTAACCTTAAAGGTATACTTTACTTCCCTAAACTTCTTAACGACACAAACATTATAGAAGGCGAAGTAAAGCTTTACTCAAATCAGGTTTATATTGCCGATAACATCAAAGAAGTAGTACCTGAATTTTTACTTCTTCTTAAAGGCGTTATGGACTGCCCAGACCTTCCATTAAACGTATCAAGAAGTGCTCTTCAAAATGACGGCTATGTTACAAAAATGAGTGCATACATCACAAAGAAGGTTGCAGATAAGCTTAACGGTATGTTCAAAAACGACCGCAGTGCATACGAAAATATCTGGAACGACATCAGCCTTTTCATTAAATACGGCTGCATGAAAGAAGATAAATTCTACGATAAGGTTAAAGACAGCCTTATTTACAAAACAACTGACGGTGATTTTAAAACACTTGATGAATACCTTGAGAAAAACAAGGAAAAACACGAAAACAAAGTATTCTATGTTTCAGACGAAAACCAGCAGATACAGTATATAAACATGCTTAAAGAACAAGGTCTTGAAGCACTCCTTCTTACATCAAACATAGATGTACACTTTATTTCATTCCTTGAATATAAGACATTAGGCAAGGTTACATTTGCCCGTGTTGATGCCGATATTTCAGAAACACTTAAAGACGAAACAGCCCAAAAAGACGACAAGCTTTCAGAAGAGCTTCAAAACCTCTTCCGTCTTACACTTGCAAATAACGACCTTAACGTAAAAACAGAAAGCCTTAAATCAACATCTGTTTCTTCAATGATGCTTCTTTCAGAGCATAGCAGAAGAATGCAGGAAATGGCAGAGGCGTACCGTCAGGCACAGCCTGAAATGGCAAACATATTTGGCGATATTAAGCCAGAATATACTCTCGTTCTTAACAAAAACCATAGTCTTGTTAAAAAGCTTGCTGAAATCAAGAATAACCCTGAAAACAAGGAATTTACAGACATTATCTGCCACCAGCTTTATGACCTTGCTCTTATGAGCCAGAAAACACTTGAGCCAGAAGAAATGTCTAAGTTTATTGAACGAAGCAATCTTATAATGGAAAAAATGATTGAGAAATAAAACATAAAAAGCACGGTTAATCCCGTGCTTTTTTTATTCTAAATATGCATTTGCTAAATGGCAAAATATAATGCCGTATTCTGGCATTTCGCCATAGACTTCAACCTCACCTACAACAGTTATTTCATCGCCTATATTCTGTGGATATGTACTTTCATCAGAAAGCACAAACTCAATACCCTGAGCACAGCATGCTGTGGCATCTTCAATAACTACAGCATAATACCTTTCTTTTGTTTCAGGGTTTTCATAGTATGAAAACTGACCATGAGCACGCACTTTTTGTCCTGCATAGTCCTTAGGGAAATTAACTATGCTGTAAACTTCACCAAAAACCATTGTACTGCTTAATTTTGTAAGGTCTATATCCACATCACTTTGGGATGAAGTTTCGCTTTCAGGTGTTTTTTCTTCAGGCATGGTTTCTGTGTAGTCAGGTACTGCCGGTATTTCCTCTTTATTTTCTTCAGCTTCAGCCTTTGGCGTTTCTTCTATCTTCGGCGTTTCTTTTGTTACTTCTTCCTTTGGTGCTTCTTCCTTTTTATCTTCATTGGTATCTTTATTAATTTCTTTAAATTCCAAGGAAGAAGATGCTGTAATATTATTAACCTTATCTAAGTCTTTCTCTTTTTCTTTGCACCCAGTTAAACAAAAGCACAAAATAACTCCAATACAAATTAACCTTTTCATCTGCCCACACTCCTTAAAACAACATCAGCGGCAGAAAAAACAAAAAATATAATTATATTCATAATTACAATAGTTGCACCTACAGGTGTCCCTCCAACTACTGAAATTAAAATCCCAACTGCTGCACAACATACGGATATTACTGCTGCACAAACTGTAACGGCTTTAAAGCTATTAAATAAACGCATTGACGAAACAGCCGGAAATATAATAAGCGCTGTAATTAAAAGAGAGCCTACAAGCTTCATTGCCAAAACAATAATTACAGATGTAATAACTGCAATTATTAAATTATAAAGCTCAACATTTAACCCTGCTGACTTTGCAAAGCTTTCATCAAATGTAACGGCAAATATACGGTTATAAAGAAGCAGAAACAAAACTATAACTGCTGCCGACAGCACAACACAAAGTAAAACATCGCCCTTTTTAAGTGTCAGTATAGACGTTGAACCAAAAAGAGTTGTGCATACATCGCCCGAAACATTTGCTGATGCAGAAAATACATTTAACACCATATACCCTACAGCAAGAGCACCAACAGAAACCATGGCAATAGCCGCATCTGCATTTATTTTTATATTTTGTCCGCCTTTAAGAAGTATAACAGCACATATTGCCGTAACAATTAAAACAAAAGGCATATTACCAGATAAATTAATAACGGATGCTATGCCCATAGCTCCAAAAGCCACATGAGAAAGACCATCGCCTATAAATGAAAACCTTTTAAGCACCAGTGTTACACCCATTAAAGAGGCACAAAGGGCAATAAGCACGCCTACAACAAATGCATACCTTACAAAAGGATATTCCATATAAGATACAATTTTTTCAAAAACATAAATCATAAACTGCCTGCCTTAAACCATTTTATTTTCTTTAATTTTTACATAATCCTCTGTACTTCCAAAAAATGTATTTTTACCTATATACAGCACATGACTTGCAAAATTCAATGATTTTTCCGTGTCATGGGAAATCATTATTATAGTTATTCCCTCATTATTTAGTTTTTTGATTGTTTCATACATATCGTCTGCTGCCTTTGGGTCAAGACCTGTTACAGGCTCATCAAGCATAAGTATTTTATCTGCTGCACATAATGCCCTTGCAAGCAAAACTCTCTGCTGCTGACCTCCTGAAAGTGTGCTGTATTTTTTATTAGCCAAATGACCTATACCCATTTTTTCCATGTTTATTTTCGCTGCCGCTTTTTCTTTTTTGCTGTAAAATGCAAAAACACCTTTTTTGCCACAAAATGCCGAAATAACAACTTCTTTTACTGCTGCCGGGAAATCCTTTTGTGCATCTGTCTGCTGAGGAAGATAACCAATATCTCCTTTAGAAAGTCCATCACCAAACGAAATACTTCCCGAGAGCTGTTTTTTAATTCCCAGTATAGTTTTTATAAGGGTGCTTTTGCCTGTTCCATTTTCTCCAATAACGCATACATAGTCACCCTTATTTACAGAAAAATTGATATTTTTGGCAATCACTTTACTGTCATAGCCCACAGCCAGATTTTCACAAGTAATTAGTGCCATATATACCTCCTTATGACAAAGCATCTCTTAATGTATTAAGGTTATCCTCCATAATAGATAAATATGTTTTGCCATTATCAGCATCTTCTTTTGTTAATGACTGCATTGAATTTAATATAAGTGTCTGCTGATTTTTTTCATCTGTATTTTCAATAATAGTTTGAGCAATACTTTGGTTTGAATTTTCAATAGTTAAAACATAATTAAGTCCAAGGTCATTAATCTTATTGGCAAGAAATGCAACTGTTTCAAAGCTTGCTTCTGACTCAGCAGAGCAGCCTGAAAATGCAGCATAATACTCAATACCATAGTCGTTTACAAGGTATCTAAAAGGAAATCTATCCCCAAACAAAACTGTTTTTTTGCTGGCATTTAAAACTGTATTTTCGTATTCTTTATCTAATTTATTTAACTGTTCAATATAGTTTTTTGCATTTTCTCTGTAAATGTCACCATTATCAGGGTCAATATAAGCTAACTCTTCGCTTATTACTTCGCAAAAAACAGCAGCATTTTTCAATGAAAGCCATACATGTTCGTCAAACTCATGCTCATGCTCCTCTTCTTCTTCATGGTCGTGGTCTTCTTCCTCCATACCCTCAACCATTTCTTCTTCAACGGCATCTTCGCCCAAAACATTTAAAAGACTAAGGGCAACCATGTTTTCATTGTCTGAATCTTCCAGCACATCTTCAACCCATTCATCGCTTTCTCCTCCCACATATATAAATAAATCGCAGTTTGAAATTTTTATAATGTCATCTGCTGTTGGCTGATAGCTATGAAGGTCAACACCATTATCAATAAGCATTGTTACCTCTGCATCTTGAAACTTATCCCCAAGAACTTCTCTTACCCAGTCATATTCAGGGAATATTGTTGTTACTATGCGTAAAGGCTTTTCATTTTTTGCACCTAATCCAGATTTAATATCACAGCCTGATAAAAGGCCAATTGACATAAGTACACTGATTACTACTAAAAATATTTTTCTCATTACATTAATCCTCCAAAACAAATAAAAAATTTATAGGCTACATACAAAAAGACAGCAATAGATATAATTTGTTGTATGACTTTAAAGCCTGCCTTAAAAAAGCAGACCTTTATTGCTGTTTTATAAATATTTGTATTAATTTGAAAGTTTAACCTTTAGAGAAACAAGTGTTATGTGAATATAAATTTTGTAAGAAATAAAAGCAGTAAACAAAATTAAGACAGGTGCAGATATTTCAATGCAAACTGTCAAAAAATCAAATGTCAATTCCCTTAATGCATTTTTGCAGTTTTCAATTTGCAAACATATACGACAATGTTCTCCTGTGCAGTTATGCTCTTTATTTTCGGCAACAAAAAAAGAGGAAAAAAACATAACAAATACAACTGCCACTGCCATAAAAATAACTATGGCTCTTTTTTTATTTGTCATGCTTATCCCTCCTTAATTATGTCTTTTTGTCTGCTTAAATGTCCCGAAGATGAGCAATAAATTAAAATATAAAATTACTTATGAGGTTAATTATATTAATTAAAAATACTAAAGTCAACAAAAAGTTAACTTAAGCTAACCTTTTTCACAAAATGAAATAAATACCTGTATTTATAACGCCGCATATAACCATAACAGTAACAGGGTTCATTTTTTTAACTTTCAAAAGAATTATTGCCAGTATAAATATAACTGCCATGTCATACTTAACTTCTAAATACCCTTGTGATGTTGAAATTACGGCTGCTATTATAATTGAAAGCCCTGCAGAAGCTATAAGGGATACAACGGCAGGTCTTAATGACTTTAATATTCCCTGCATTACTGCCATGTTTTTATACTTCATATACACATATGCAAGTATTGAAACAATAATACATGACGGCAGTATACACCCAAATGTTGCCACAGCAGCACCTAAAAAGCCGCCCATTTTTAAACCAACAAATGTTGCGGCATTTATGGCAATAGGGCCAGGTGTCATTTGTGAAATTGTAACAAGGTCTGTAAATTCAGTAAATGAAAGCCATGCGTTTACATCTATTACCTGATGCTCTATAAGAGGCAGAGCTGCATATCCACCGCCAAAACTAAAAAGACCTATCTGAATAAAACTTATAAAAAGCTGTAAATATATCATTTGCTTCTCCTCATATTAAACACTGTACGAAATACGCCTATTAATGCACAAACTACAATAGCTATCATTACATTTACATTTAAAAAATACACGCATATAAATGTAATTATCATTATAGAAATTGAAATACCGCTTTTTTCTTTTACTATGCCAGCTGCCATGTCGTACACAACAGCAGCTATAACAGCCCCAACACCTGATTGCATACCCTCCAGCATAAGACGCACAATTATATTTGTTTTAAATATTTCGTAAAACAAAGAAACTATTGAGATTATTATAAAAGGCGGCAAAACTGTGCCTAAAACAGAGAAAAATACTCCTGCCCACCCTGCTGTTTTATACCCCAGCATAATAGCACCATTTACGGCAATAGGTCCAGGAGCAGACTGTGAAATTGCCACAAGGTCAAGCATTTCGTTATTATCTATCCACCCAAGCTCGTCTACAAACTTCTTTTTCATAAGAGTTATAATTACGTATCCACCGCCAAATGTAAATGCACTTAAATAAAATGTGCATAAAAAAAGCTTTAAAAACTTATTTTCTTTATTTTCCATGTTCTCAACTCCCAAAAACTATTATATACCATATTTTTTCTGTAAGTAAAATAATTAAACATAATGCTTAAATAAATATCAATAATAAATTCAAAATTTAAATCATATTATTTTTTATAAATGTTAGGAGTGTTTATAATGGATAACATATATTTTTTAGGAAATACAAAATATACAAAAAAGATTTTCATAAATAACGGCAGGCTTTTTTCCCAAAATATTTTACAGGAAGACGCCATATCACCTATGGAAAACATAGACTATATATTTTCAGCATATCCTTATGACAGCGAAAAATATATTATTTTTTTCAAGGAAAACAAAGAAAATATATGTGCCGCCGTAATTAATAACAACAAAATAACTGCCAAAAGCACTCTTTTAAATAATGCCATACCACAAAACACTGCCTGTGCTTATTTTAACCAAAAAATGTATATTTTTATTACTCAAAACGAAAATATTGATTTATATACTATTTCATCTCAACGACCCATAAAAGAAAGCATTTTTGAAAACATACACCCAAAAGATATTAAAATTTCATGCGGCAGCTTTATTTATGCAGCAGCACTTACAGAAAAGTCAATTGAGCTTTATAATCCTGTTACAAGAAGCCATACATCGGCAAAAGACAAGGGTCTAAGATTTATGTCACTTTGCCAGCATAAAGAAACAGCATATATTATGGCTGTAACAAACAAAAACGCATACTTATATATATGGCATGAGGGCATACTTGAAAGGCACATGGTATTTAACGGCAACAAAATAGAAAACTGCTCAATATTCATAAAAAACGGGATATTATACGCCTGTGCATTATCAGAAGGCAAAATTTATTATAGACATTCATCGCTGCCTTTTAACTATTTTTCACCTATGGGCACAATACCCCTTTACGGAAAATGCACTTTAGAAAAGGGCTATTTTTTCCAAAATAAAACATATGCTCAGGATTTTTATACCATAAACCAAAGGGCAGTATCAGAGCTTTATCCATTTTTATATAAGGAAAGCATATTTATTGAAAAGGCAGACAGCAAAGAGAGTAAAACAATTATAGAAACTCTTTCAAGGGACATATCTGCCATGTCATCACAAAACAGTATTTTAAA
>CALWHO010000086.1 GCA_944380405.1 uncultured Lachnospiraceae bacterium | reverse complement strand
AAAGAAACCTTGAAAAATCAAGGTTTCTAAAGCGGAAGCGGTGGGATTCGAACCCACGTGCCCTTGCGGACAACTGCATTTCGAGTGCAGCTCGTTGCGACCTCTTCGATACGCTTCCATATTAACGTATTAAAGTATTTTCAAATTTTCAGTAAATTTCTTTTGTTAGCAATTTGTTAGCATTTTAGCTTTTTTTGTTTGGCTGCTTCGGCTGAAAGCCTGATGTTTCCTGACTTTCTGGCATCGGGGACGAAATTCACCGCCGCGATTTCGAGTCAGGCCCGTTACGACCACTTCGGTACATCTCCTTAAATTTTAATTTTATATACAACAAAAGCAGCCTTATACAAGACTGCTTTTAAAAACAGGGGCAGAAAGACTCGAACTCTCGACATTTGGTTTTGGAGACCAACGTTCTACCGACTGAACTATACCCCTATAATATTACAACTAAAGCAACAAATATATTATAATACTAAAGCCTTAATTGGTCAATACATATTAATATAAAAAACGGAGAAAGTGGGATTTGAACCCACGCGCCGCTACTAACGACCTACTCCCTTTCCAGGGGAGCCCCTTCAACCACTTGGGTATTTCTCCAAACAGGCCTACCTGAAAAATGATAAAAAAAATGGCGGAGAGGGTGGGATTCGAACCCACGGCCCCTTGCGGAGTCACCGGTTTTCAAGACCGGCTCCTTAAACCACTCGGACACCTCTCCACTTGATTTGCTCTCGCACTCGCTGCGAACAAGATATATAATACACACATTAACATCTTTTGTCAACACTTTTTTAAAACTTTTTTTATTTTTTTTTACTTTTCTTTCGGGCAGCCATAATTCCCCCTATTTTACCGCTTTCTTTAGATGTTAAACTCTTCCATCCATACTTTTTTATTTTCTCATCAAGACCAACTTCTTCCGCAATTTCATATTTCATTTTTTCAATAAGTTCTTTTTCTTTCTTTTTGTTCTCGTCCATATAAAACTCCCCTTTAAACTTCTAATTAACATTATTTTTAGAAATATTGAAAAAATTATTCATTAAATGTTTGACATGGGATAAAAATAGTGTTACTATGTTCCTAAATATGGTAGAGGTGCATTTTTCATTAGTAGATATATTGATGCTTCAGGAGGCATAAGACATATATTAAAAGGGAACGATGCCGAAGATTGGATTGTCCTGACAATTTCTTTCTGGGCAGCAGGTGAATAATCTGCTGACTGTCATCATTACTGATGGAGCGCTACTAAAATATCGAAGTATTCAGCTTTTCAGTGCTGCTTATTTTAGGTTTTTTAGTCGGTGTTCGCCGGCTTTTTTTATTTTCTTCAAAGCCGAGAACAATTAAAACATACATTTTTACGGGGTGAAAGAAATGAAAAAAATTAATTTAGCTGTTGTTGGTGCAACAGGTATGGTTGGCAGAACTTTCCTTAAAGTTCTTGAAGAAAGAGATCTTCCTATTGAAAACTTCTATGTAATGGCTTCTGCTCGTTCAGCAGGCAGCACAATTACATTTAAAGGTAAGGATTACGTTGTAGAAGAACTTACAGAGCATTCATTTGACAAACCTATTGACATTGCTCTTTTCTCAGCAGGCGGCAGCACAAGTGCAAAGTTTGCACCTATTGCAGCTGAACATGGCGTAATAGTAGTTGATAACTCAGCTCAGTGGAGAATGGACCCAGAAGTTCCTCTTGTAGTACCTGAAGTTAACCCAGAAGACATCGACTGGAACAAAGGTATTATTGCAAACCCTAACTGTTCAACTATTCAGGCTATGCTTCCTTTAAAAGCACTTGACGATAAATACAAAATTAAGAGAATTGTATATTCTACATATCAGGCAGTTTCTGGCGGCGGTATGGGCGGCTGGAAAGACCTTGAAAATACATCAAAGGGCGAAGCTCCTTCAAAATGGCCTCACCCAATTTACAATAACTGTCTTCCACACATAGATGTTTTCTTTGAAAACGGCTATACAAAAGAAGAAATGAAAATGATCTGGGAAACAAGAAAAATTCTTCATCATCCAGAACTTAAGGTTACAGCTACAACAGTTCGTGTTCCTGTTTACAACAGCCACAGCGAATCTATAAATGTAGAGTTTGAAAAACCATTTGCAATTGAAGATGTTAAAGCAACTATCGCTGCATTCCCTAACACAATACTTCAGGACGATGTAGAAAATAACGTATATCCTCTTGCAGCTGATGCAACAGGTAAAGATGAAGTTTTTGTTGGTAGAGTTCGTCGTGACGAAAGCGTTGATAACGGTATTAACTTCTGGTGTGTTGCAGACAATATCCGTAAAGGTGCTGCAACAAATGCAGTTCAGATTGCAGAACTTCTTGTTAAAAAAATGCAGTAATTAAGTAAATATATTTTTATATATATGGGGAGGAATATAAAATGACACTTTTTGAAGGTTCAGCTACAGCTATGGTAACACCTTTTAATCAGGACGGAACTATTAACTATGACAAATTTGAAAAAATGATTGAATTTCAGATTGAAAATGGAACAAGTGCTCTTGTAGTTGCTGCTACAACAGGCGAAGTTTCAGTTATGTCTGATGAAGACCAGATTGCACTTATTAAGTTTGCAGTTGAAAAAGTAAATAAAAGAGTACCTGTAATTGCAGGTGCTGGTAGCAACGTAACAGCTCATGCTATTGAGCTTGCTCAGGGAGCAGAAGCTGTTGGAGCAGATGGTCTTCTTATTGTTACACCATACTACAACAAAACAACTCAGAAAGGTCTTATTAAACACTATACAGAAATAGCAAACAGCACAAAGCTTCCTATTATACTTTATAGTGTTGCAGGCAGAACAGGTATCAACATTACAGTAGCTACATGTAAAGAGCTTGCTAAAATTCCTAACATCGTTGCTATTAAGGAAGCAAGCGGCGACATGAGCCAGATTGCTCAGATTGCTGAACAGTGCTGTGATGAAAACTTCTGCATTTACTCAGGTAATGACGACCAGACACTTCCAATGCTTTCTCTTGGTGCAAAGGGCGTTATTTCAGTTCTTGCAAACTGCATGCCAAAGGCAGTAAGCGATATTTGCAACAAATATTTTGAAGGCGATGTTAAAGGTAGCCGTGAAATATTCCTTAACACACTTGACCTTGCAAATAAACTCTTTATTGAAACAAACCCAATTCCTGTTAAAACAGCTTGCAACCTTATGGGCATGAATGCAGGAAAACTTATTGCTCCATTATATGACATGGAAGAAAAGAATCTTGAAATACTCAAAGAATCTTTAAGAAATCAGGGTCTTATTGACTAAAAATAAAAGGACGTCGAAAAATCGACGTCCTTTCGTCAAAATAATATTTTGACGAGATTATTTAAGGAATAAACAGATGAGTTCCTTCGTCATTACTTTCCTTGAAACTCTTTTTCGGCATTTTGCCAAGGCAAAACGGCTATGCCGCCTTAGCTCGTCAGGTGCTTTGGTTTTCCTCATGGAAAATGAATTTCCATTGCGGATTCCAGTTGGAAAACTTAGTACCGCCAAGATGGGCGGACAGCCACTTGTGGCTGGAGTTTGCTTTAGCAAACTTACTGACTAATTGTTTCCCAAACCTTTCAGCGATATTTTTTATTGTATAAATTCTCTGAAAATTTATAGGGAGGCTTTATGTCTCCCTTATTTTAAATAACAAATAAGGAGTGTGTTTTTATTATGATAGATATTATTATCCATGGATGTGGCGGCAAAATGGGCAAAGTTGTTGAAAGCATTGTAAATGCTGATGAAAATTGCCGTGTTGTTGCAGGCATTGACCCAAGAGATGGCTTACAGGCAGACTACCCTGTTTTTAAATCAGCAGCTGAATGTACAGTTAAGGGTGATGTTATAATCGACTTTTCAACAGCAACTGCTATCCCTGCCCTTCTTGATTACTGCAAAACATCACAGACTCCAGTTGTATTATGCACAACAGGTTTTTCTGATGAACTTAATGCACAGGTTAAGGAATACTCAAACTCTGTTGCAGTATTAAAATCAGCTAACATGTCAGTAGGCGTAAACCTTATTATGTCTTTAGTTCAGAAAGCTGCTGAAACACTTTTTGATACAGGATTTGACATTGAAATAGTTGAAAAACACCACAACCAGAAAATTGACGCTCCAAGCGGCACAGCTATTGCTATTGCTGACAGCATCAACGAAGCTCTTGATAACCAGCTTGAATATGTTTATGACCGTTCACAGGTAAGACAGAAAAGAGACAGAAAAGAGCTTGGTCTTCATGCCGTAAGAGGTGGCACAATAGTCGGCGAGCATGACGTTATATTTGCCGGCAAAGACGAAATAGTAACAATAAGCCACACAGCTATGAGCAAAGAAATATTTGCCGTAGGTGCTGTAAAGGCTGCAAAATACCTTGCTGGAAAACCAGCTGGCTTCTATACAATGAAAGACGTGCTTAAATAATTAAAAATATTTTTTCAAAAAAGTGGTATTTGTTGCAAATATCACTTTTTTTATTTTATTTTATATGTATAATAAAGACAGATAAAATCAATAACTAAAAAAAGTAATAACAATAAAAATATATTAAATTATTAGGAGGAGTTAATTATGTTAAAATTTTATGTTTGTCCAGTTTGCGGTAATATGGTTACTTTCGTAGAAAATACAGGTATTCCTGTAATGTGCTGTGGTCAGGATATGGAAGAAATGGTTCCTGGCACAACAGATGCAGCAGTTGAAAAACACGTTCCAGTTGTTGAAATAGAAGGCAAGAAAGTTACTGTTAAAGTAGGCGAAGTTGAGCACCCAATGACAGAAGCTCACCTTATTAAATTTATCGCTATTGAAACAAAACAGGGCAGCCAGATTAAATATCTTACAGCTGAAGACAAACCTGTTGCAGAATTTGTTTTAAGCGAAGGCGATGAATTTGTAGCAGCTTATGAATACTGCAACCTTCATGGACTTTGGAAGAAATAATAAAATATTTTAAATATTTTAATAATAAAGTACTAAACAAATTTCCTAACCCCTAAACAATCCCCATACACAAAAAGATGTATGCCCCAAAACGGCATACATCTTTTTTTATTTAATGAAATATATTATAATCAATTTAAAGGAGGGATTTAATATGGATAAAAGGACAATTAGAAACATTTTATTATTTATAATAGTTTTTTCTTTTTGCTATGGTGCTATAAAAATATATAAACATGAAAAAGAAACAACTCCTCCCGAAATTACAACTGAAGTTATTAAAAATAATACTGATTTTTCAGCAGATATAATTTACTCACCTTCTCTTTCAGGCGTAAACAGCCAGAGCATACTTTATACATTGGAAAAAGACGGTTCTTTGGAAAAATCAGATGAAGTTCCAGTATACACAAGAGGCGGCGTTATAGGCGAAGAAACATGGGAGCTTTTAACAGATATAAATGCCGGAAAAATAATTTGCACACAGTTTACAGATGAGGGGCTTTTGGCTGCATACTATAACAAAGAAAATATAAATCCCTTTCTTGTTGTGTTTATAGACAGCAATAAAAATGTTAAATTTGCAAAAGAAATACCTGCATTTACCGAAGAAAGCCCTGCCATATATGCCATGTCTATGGATAATGAAAAAATATACCTTTTTGATTACGACGAAGAAAATGAAGCCATAAATATATATACTACAACCATAAATTTTGAAAATTCATACATAACCACAATAAAATGGGAAGACATAGCCGGCGAATATTCAGACACATACCATTTAGGCGGTCTTATAATAAGCCCAAATCATTTAGTGGTTGAAAATGACATACTTTATATAGTTGAACAGCATTATGGCGATGGTGACGGTATAAGCCGTATATTTGTATCTGCTTACGACATTAAAAATAAACGTCTTATTGATGTAAATCTTTTAGGAAACTGCACACTTCTTTCAATGAAAATAACAGATAGTTCCATAGTCACTCTTACAAATGACGACTATTCAGACTATATAATTCTTCATGAGTTTGACAAAAGCACTTTAAAAGAAATATCTAAAAAAGAATACTCTCTTCCTGATGAATGGATAAGCCTTACAGAAGGCTCTGAAATAAGTTTTTATATTTATCCAGCCATAATAACTAATGAAAAAATAGTTATTTCTCTGCCTTATAGGGTTGAAGAAAATACGGATATAACATTTATTGCTGTATACGACATTAATTCATGCAGTTTGGAATATTTAAACCGTCTTACAGCATCAAACAGCAACTATGAAGTGCGAGAGGTTTATATAAAATAAAATTAAAAGCATTAGAGTAAAACTGAACTGAACCCAAAAAGTTAGACAAAAATTTTAAATAAAAACTGTTCAAGAAGCCATAAGGGCTTGTTGTCTGTAAATAGCAGGCGGCAAGCCCTTTAGCTTTGTCTTAATGCGTCTATTGTTGTA
>CALWHO010000085.1 GCA_944380405.1 uncultured Lachnospiraceae bacterium | reverse complement strand
GTATATTTTTTGCTGCAGAAGCAGAAGAGCCCTTTTCTTTTAAAATTTCAATTTCTTCAAGCTGGGCATCTGTAGGCACTACCTTTCCATTTGATACATTAAAGCCTTCAACAGCTCTTTTTGCATCATTATAAGATTTCTCAGCATCATCAAGGGCAGTTTTTGACTCTGCACCTGATTCATATAATGTTTTTGTTGAATTATAGCTTTTTTCTGCATTTTTAAGCACTTCAAGTGCTGCTTCATAGTCCCTTTGCTTTGATTCCATACTTTCCTCAAGCTTTATCTGGGCTAAAGCAACGTCATTTTCAGTATTCTGACTGCTTTCTGACTGCTGTATCTTTAAAAGGTCAAGCTGATATTTTAAAGTTTCTATTTCGTCTTTAAGGCTTGTGGTGTCAAGAGTTGCCAAAACCTGACCTTTTGTAACCTTGTCACCTTCTTTTACATTTATGGATAATATTTCGTAGTGAAGCTTTGAAACAACATCAATGCTTTCTGTACCCTCCAAAGGTGCTTTTAAAGATAATGTTTCAACAATATCCTTTTTCTCAACAGTCCCTGCTGTTACAGTATTTGTTGCCTTGGCATTATTTTTAGAGCCAGTAATTTTAATTGCAGCAAAAACAGCAGCTATAAGTATAATAATAATTACTATAAACTTCTTTTTTCCTTTCATAATACACCTCTTCATTAGAATATTTTTTTCATATGGCTATATTCTAATATATAAATCTTAAAAATAAGTCCATAATTTCTTACAAAATACCCTACATTAAACTAAATATTTCCATAATTTTTTCTGTATTAAGGCATAAAAAAAAAGACAAACCATATATGGTTTGTCTTTTAAACTAGTCGGTATTAAATTACTTAAGTGTAACTGTAGCGCCAACTTCTTCAAGTTTAGCTTTGATACCTTCAGCGTCTTCTTTAGAAGCACCTTCTTTGATAACCTTTGGAGCACCGTCAACTGCTTCTTTAGCTTCTTTAAGACCAAGGCCTGTGATTTCTCTAACAACCTTGATAACTTTGATTTTCTGATCGCCAGCTGATGTAAGTTCAACATCGAATTCTGTTTTTTCTTCAGCTGCTGCTGCTTCGCCGCCTGCTGCTACTACTGCAACACCTGCTGCTGCAGATACGCCAAATTCTTCTTCACAAGCTTTTACTAAATCGTTAAGTTCGAGAACTGTAAGTTCTTTTACAGCTGCAATGATTTCTTCAATTGATAATTTTGCCATTATGAGCACCTCCGAAATATTTTTAAATTTGTCTCAAATAAATAATAATTTTCTTTTATTAAGCGTCCTTTTCTGCAACCTGTTTGATAACACGAGCAAATGCAGAAATTGGGCTCTTGAAGCTGCCAAGAAGTTTTGAAAGAAGTACATCTCTTGATGGAATTCCTGCAACAGCTTTCATACCAGCAGCATCATATACTGTACCTTCAATTACACCAGCTTTGAATTCAAGGTTTTTGAATTCTTTAGAAGCTTTGTCAAGGATACCAGCAGCTGTAGTTGCTTCACCATAGCTGAAAGCAAATGCGCTTGGACCTTCAAGGTACTGAGTAAGACCTTCAAACTCTGTATCTTTAACTGCAAGAGTAACCATTGTGTTTTTGTATACTTTGTAATCAACACCAGCTTCTCTTAAAGTCTTTCTAAGTTTTGTGTCTTCTTCAACTGTTAAACCTCTTGCGTCAACAACTACTACTGAAGCTGCTTTAGCAAGTTTTTCTTTAATTTCGTTTACAACAACTTGTTTCTGTTCAACTTTTGCCATTCTTACACCTCCTGTTGTGCATTAAATTATTACGGTTAATACACATTGCGCAAATATCGGTATAAAAAAACCTCTTTGTCATAGACAAAGAGGCAGATTAATTATCTGATATATTCCTCGGCAGGTAAGTTACCTTGTTACGCTTTCGCACCTGCTGTCTACGGCAATGTTTAATCAACTATTTGATAGTAACACATATTTACATATATGTCAACTATATTTTTTCGTTCCACATTGCTTTTTTTCTATGCGGATTATCTTCAGTAATTATTCTGTAATTTTAGCTGCGTTAACCTTGATGCCAGGACCCATTGTTGTAGCGATTACAACGCTCTTAAGGTACTGACCTTTAGCAGCCTGTGGTTTAGCTTTTATAATTGCACTCATAAGAGTCTGGAAGTTTTCGGATAATTTTTCTGAACCAAAAGAAACCTTACCGATTGGAACATGAATGATGTTTGTCTTGTCAAGACGGTATTCGATCTTACCAGCCTTGATATCGTTAACAGCTTTTGTAACGTCCATTGTAACTGTACCAGCCTTAGGGTTTGGCATTAAACCTTTAGGACCAAGTACACGACCAAGACGACCAACAACGCCCATCATGTCAGGTGTTGCTACTACTACGTCAAAACCAAACCAGTTTTCGTTCTGGATTTTTGGAATAAGGTCTTCTGCACCTACAAAATCTGCACCAGCTGCTAAAGCTTCATCAGCTTTATCGCCTTTAGCAAATACTAAAACACGAACTGTTTTACCTGTACCGTGTGGAAGAACAACGGCACCACGAACCTGCTGATCAGCATGTCTGCTGTCAACACCCAAACGAATATGTGCTTCAACAGTTTCA
>CALWHO010000084.1 GCA_944380405.1 uncultured Lachnospiraceae bacterium | reverse complement strand
TATTAAAACACTCAATGAAGAATTTAAAAATGACAAAATAGAATTTTTCACAGGTATAAGCTATCGCCATTGTATGATTTGGCATGGAGGTCCTAATGGTCTTGACCTTACACCTCCTCATGATATTTCAGACAGATGTATTAAGGATTATGTGCCTAAAAATGAAGTTATATATTCACTTATGGAAAGAAGCACTAAAATACTTAAAGACCATCCTGTAAACATAGAGCGAATTAAAAAAGGTCTTAACCCAGCTAATGCAATATGGCTTTGGGGTGAAGGCACAAGACCAGCAATACCTGATTTTACAAAAACTTACGGTCTTAAAGGTGCTGCTATTTCAGCCGTTGACCTTATAAAGGGCATAGGCATTACAGCAGGTCTTGAAGTAATAAATGTAGAGGGTGCTACAGGAAACATAACAACAAATTTTGCAAACAAAGGAAAAGCTGCTTTAAAAGCTCTTCTTGACGGCAACGACTATGTTTACATCCATGTAGAAGCAGCAGACGAAAGCGGTCACAGAGGAGAAGCTGAAAACAAAATTAAGTCAATAGAGCTTATAGACAGGGATATAATAGGCCCACTTTTAAAAGGTCTTGAAGAAGCAGGAGAAGACTACAGAATAATGGTTATGCCTGACCACCCAACACCTGTGGCCCTTAAAACACACACAGCAGACCCTGTTCCTTTTATAATATATGACAGCACAGACAAAAAAGATGGTATAGAAGCATTTACTGAAAATATGGCTTCAAAAACAGGTCTTTTCCTTAATAATGGTATGGAGCTTTCAAAAATATTTTTAAACAGATAAAAATTTATAAGACTATACGTATTTATATATGTATGGTCTTATTTTTTTTTGATTAAAATAAATACATAAATGTTGCAAAGGCTACTGAAACTTGCTTTTTAAGTCTGTAAAATATATAATAAACGAAGTATATACATTGGAAGTGAAAATAAATGACATCAAAACAAATGCTTAAAGAATATACAGATATGCTTTTTAAAGAGGCTATGGAAAAAAAGAAAAACGGCGAGCTTATTTGCTGGTCGTCTTCTGTTGTGCCAGGAGAGCTTTTTGATGCCATGGACATAAGCGTTATATATCCTGAAAATCATGCTGCCATAATAGGCGCAAAGCATTATTCAGATGTGCTTATAGAGCATGCTGAAAACATTGGGTATGATAACGGTATTTGCAGTTATGCAAAAATTAATTTAGCTTATACTGACTATATTTTAAATAGAGATAAATATAAAACTGAAATAGAAAACTGCCCATCACCTGAAATACCTCTTCCAGATATTATTGTTGTGTGCAACAATATTTGCAGTCTTTTAATAAAGTGGTATGAAAATCTGGCAGTTACACTTAATGTGCCTTTTGTGCTTATAGACGTGCCTTTTATACATACTGGCGAAATTTCTAAAAAAGAAGTAGGCTATATATTAAGCCAGTTTGAAAATATAAAGAGAGAAATAGAAACTATTGCAGGCAGAAAATACGACGAAGAAAAGTTAAAAGAAGAAATGGCACAAAGAAAAAGAAGCTCCATAGCATGGGAAAAAGTTATGAAGCTTTCGGAAGAAAAGCCATCAGCACTTAACGGCTTTGACCTTTTTAATTTTATGTCACTTGCTGTCTGTGCTTCATACAGAAAATGCGCAGAGGATACATTTAATACTCTTTATGAAGAGCTTAAAAATGCAGAAGAAACAAATGAAAACGGAATGAGAGTTTTCTGGGAGGGCATAGCCTGCTGGCCATATCTTTCATTTACTTATAAAACTTTAAAAAATTGCGGTTTTAAAGTTTCTGCATCAATGTATCCTGATATGTGGAATGTGCAGTACAGCAACATGGAGGAAATGGCAGCAGCATTTGCTAACATTTACACAAACAGAAGCCTTGATGAAAAAATAAAGCTTATAAGCTCCATGGGTGAAAAAAGCCACTGTGACGCCTATGTGTACCACCAAAACAGAAGCTGTAAGCTTATGAGCTTTTTGCTTAACGAAACGGCAGAAGGCGTTAAAAGTGTTACAGGTAAGCCTTATATAATATTTGACGGTGACCAGACAGACCCAGGTAATTTCAGTCAGGGTCAGTTTGAAACAAAGGTACAGGCTCTTTCCGAAATGGCAGAAAACTACTGAAAGACAGGTTGTTATATATGAAAAACATAAATGACATAATTAATATATTAAACGAAACTGCCCAAAACCCAAAAAAGGCAGTTGATGTCATAATAGAAAATGGCGAAAAAGTATGTGGTATTATGCCTGCATTTGTGCCAGAAGAGATTGCATATGCTGCTGGATATATTCCTGTTGGTATATGGGGTTCTGATGGCGAGATTAAAAATGCCCAGTCAGTTATGCCGCCTTTTTGCTGTAGTATTATGATGTCTGTTATTGAAAATCAGCTTAAGGGTATATATGATGTGTGCGATTTTATTGTTGTGTCTTCTCTTTGTGATACATTAAAGTGCATGGGTCAAAAATACAAGGGTAAATCTCCAATTATTCAGATTTCACACCCACACAACAGAAGCATTGAAAATGCCGTTGATTTTGCAGCAGAAGAATACAGTATATTAAGAGAAAAAATTGAAAACATAAGGGGCAGCAAAATTACAGACAGGGACATATTTAATGCCATAGAAGTTTATAACGAAAACAGAAAGGCATTACGCCGTTTTGGAGAAATAAGCTATAAATACAGCGACATTATAACTCCTGTTATTAGGCGAAATGTTTTTAAGTCAGGGTATTTTATGGATAGAAAAAACCACACAGAGCTTATAAATAGCCTTTGTGATTTGCTGGAAGAAAGAGAAGCTGTTTCTGATAAAAAAGGCGTTGTTTTAACAGGTATAATTGCAGATGACAGAAAAATACTTGATATGCTTTACAGAAATGATTTTTATGTAGCTGCTGATGACATAGTAAACGAAAGCGGTTTTGCAAACTGCCATGCACCTGATGAAAAAGACCCAATTATTTTTCTTGCTAAAATGTGGACAGGCGGTAAAAGCACTCTTTTTGCCTATGACCCATTTAAAAAGAGAGCAGAGCATATTATTGATGAAGTTAAAAGAACAGGTGCAGCAGGTGTTGTATTTTGTTATATGCCATTTTGCGATGTTGACGCCTTTGATGAGCCTATAATAGTAAAAAGGCTTAAAGAGGAAAACATACCATTTATAAAAATAGACTTTGGTATGCAGGATACAAACTATTCAAGAGCTGAAACTAAAATTGAGGCATTTAGCGAAATGCTTGAGTTATAAATTTATATTAAAAAGAGGGGGATTTTAATATGAAGTTTGATTTTTCAGGAAAAGTTGCAGTTATAACAGGCGGTTCAGCTGGTATGGGATATGCAGCAGCAGAGCTTTTTGGCTTATGTGGAGCAAAGGTTGCCATATGTGCAAGAAATAAAGAAAAATTAGCTGCTGCTGTGGATAGCCTTAAGTCAAAAGGCATTGATGCCATAGGCGAAGAATGTGACGTAAGCAGTTCAAAAGAGCTTTTTAAATTTGCAGATGATGTTGAAAAACATTTTGGCAAAATTGATATTTGGGTAAGTAATGCGGGATATATGCCATTTTCACTTATAAAGGACTGTAATGATGACCTTTGGGATAAGATTATAAATACAAACCTTAAATCTGTATTTGTAGGCGGCAAAATTGCATATGAAAAAATGAGAAAAAATGGCGGTGTGCTTATTAATGCTTCATCATTTGCAAGCGTTATACCGTCTGTGGGCTTTGGTGCTTATGCAGCTGCAAAATCAGGTGTAACAAGCCTTACAAGAACAATGGCAGCAGAGCTTGCACCATATAACATAAGAGTTGTTGGCTACATACCAGGTGTTATAGACACAGACCTTACAAAAGAAAACATCAGAGTAAATGGCGATAAGCTTTATGAGCCATTAGCAATAAGAAGAATAGGTAAAGCAGAAGACGTAGCAGAAGCTATTGCTTTTCTTGCAAGCGACAGTGCTTCTTATATAACAGGCTGCTGCATAGAGGTTACAGGAGGCAAGTTTGCCGTTCAGAACCCTATGAAAGCTTATGAGCTTAAAGATTGATTAATTTTTTTTGCGTTGTAAATAACACGTAGTTGTTATATAATGCCTAAGTAACGTTTTTTTACAGAAATATAAAATTTTGACTCCGGAGGGGATGAGCATGCCTGAAGTATGGTTTCCTAATTTGGGAATATGGATTGACAAGCTTGACAGAGTAGCAATAACAATAGGCGGTATTAATTTATACTGGTACGGTATAATTATTGGTCTTGGTATAATTTGTGCTGTTTTGCTTGTATGCTATGAGGCAAAAAGGACAGGACAAAGCGTTGATGATTATTTGGATTTTGGAACATATACAATTATACTTTCTATAATAGGTGCAAGGGTTTATTATGTTATATTTGCATGGGATTTATACAAAGACGACCCTATTAAGATATTTGCATTTAGAGAAGGCGGTCTTGCTATATACGGCGCTGTTATAACAGGTATAATTTGCGGTATTGTATATTCAAAATTAAAGAAGAAAAATTTCTTCCTTATGGCAGATACAATTCTTCCAAGCTTGCTTTTAGGTCAGGCTATGGGTAGATGGGGTAACTTCTTTAACAGAGAAGCTTTTGGCGGATACACAGACGGACTTTTTGCCATGAGATATATTAAAGATCAGGTATCAAACATTCCTCAAAGTGTACTGGATAAAGTTATAACTGTTGGAGGAACAGAATACATTCAGGTTCAGCCTACATTCCTTTATGAGTCTGTATGGAACATATGTCTTCTTATAATACTTCTTATATTAAGAAAGCATAAGAAGTTTGACGGACAGATTGGTGCTCTTTACATAATCGGCTATGGTATAGGCAGATTTTGGATAGAGGGCTTAAGAACAGATCAGCTTCTTTTCTGGAATACAAGCATAGCTGTAAGTCAGGTGCTTTCAGCAGTGCTTGTAGTTGTAGGACTTGCAATTTATTTCTATAGACAAAATGTATGCAAAAAAATAAGTCCGGCAGAAGAAGCAGAAAACAATGCTTAATATTAAAAGACATCTTGAAAAAGATGTCTTTTTTATTTGTATATATAAGATAATATATGGTATATTAAAATAAAATTTATATTTTAAGGAGATGTCTTTTTGATAAAAACTTGTACACTGGATATTGTGATTTAATAGGGAGAATGATATATGAATAACTCCCATATGTTAAATCAATTTTCAGGAGGAAACAAAAATGAACAAATCAGATTATATTATACGCTTGGAAAATACTAATGATTATAGAGAAGTTGAAAATTTGACAAGAGAAGCTTTTTGGAATGTATATAGACCAGGGTGCTATGAACATTATGTGCTTCACATTTACAGAGATAAAGAAGACTTTATTCCTCAGCTTGATTTTGTTATGGAAAAAGACGGCAGAATTATTGGTCATATTATGTATGTAAATGCTGAAATTATTTGTGATGACGGCAAAAAAATACCTATTATGACTTTTGGACCTATAAGTATTTTGCCTGAATTTCAAAAAATGGGTTATGGAAAAAAACTTCTTGACTATTCCATGGAAAAAGCAAAAGAACTTGGTGCTGGAGCATTATGCATGGAAGGAAATATAGACTTTTATAGCAAATCAGGATTTGAGGTAGCGTCATCAAAAGGGATACATTATTATGCAGAACCAAAAGAAAATGTAGTGCCATACTTTTTATGCAAAGAACTTAAAGAGGGATTTTTAAAAGGTATTTCTGGAACGTATTATACTCCAAAAGGATACTTTGTAGATGAGCAAGATGTTGAAAAATTTGATTTAGATTTTCCACCTAAAAAGAAGTTAAAACTTCCGGGACAGCTTGTATAATAACAAAAGACAGACATGAATTCATGTCTGTCTTTTTAATTACATTTTTTTATTAAGTATATTTGAAAGATTAGCAAAATCCTCAACAGAAAGGGCTTCGCCACGTATTCTTTCGTCAATTCCCATTTCATTTAATGCTGATATAACATCTTCTTTTGTAAATTTAAGATTTGGTGCATTATTAAGACCATTTAAAAGAGTTTTTCTTCTCTGGGCAAATGATGCCTTTATAATTTCAAACATAAGGTCTTCATTTTCAACTGAAAATCTACTGCCTTTATGGATAGTAAGCGTAATTACGGCACTATCTACATTAGGACGAGGCATAAAGCATCCAGGAGGCACTATAAAGTTTATATTGGCATGGCTATAATACTGAACAGCAAGTGTTAAAGCACCGTAGTCCTTTGTTTTTGGCTGTGCCTGCATTCTGTCGGCTACTTCCTTTTGCACCATTACAGTTATGCTTTCCACATTAAGGCGTCTTTCCAAAAGCTCCATAAGTATTGGAGTTGTAATATAATATGGAAGGTTTGCCACAACTTTTATAGGCTTTCCATTATTTTTTTCTTCTATTATTGAATTAATATCTATTTTAAGTACGTCTTCGTTTATTATTTCAACATTATCGTATTCTTTAAGTGTTTCACCAAGTATTGGAATAAGATTTTTGTCTATTTCAACAGCAAGCACTTTACCTGCATTTTCTGCAAGGTACTGTGTAAGGCTGCCTATACCTGGACCTATTTCCAGCACAAAATCGTCTTTTGTTATTTTTGCTGCTGAAATTATGTTATCAAGAACATTTCCGTCTATAAGGAAGTTCTGACCAAAGTTCTTTTTGAAATAAAAGTTATATTTTTCTATTATCTCCTTTGTTCTTGAAGGAGTTGA
>CALWHO010000083.1 GCA_944380405.1 uncultured Lachnospiraceae bacterium | reverse complement strand
TTTACTATTAAAACATCTGTGCTGTCAAAATAAATTCTTGGCATAAGACTTTTTGAATATAAAAGAAGCTCTGGCTCTTTTTCAGGTATTTCATTATTTTTAAGTACAACTATTTTGTTTGTATTGTCAAAAGCGTTTTCTATAGTTCCAACACCAAACATAACATTTGTGTGAGTTCTTACATAATTTCCAAAAAGAGGTATTCTTGTTTTAAACGCCTTAAAACCGCTGTTATGTATAACATCAGCACCCTTTTGTTTGCCTAACCCAACACAAAGCATTTTTGTAATTCCAGACTCATAAGTACCTCTAAATGCACTGTGTGCCTTTATTCTGTTTACAGCAACTATTCCATCTGCCTCATATGCAAATTTATCAATATACACAGGCAGTCTTTTGCATTCTTCCTCTACATATCCAATTAAAACTGTTTCCATACTGCTTTTTATAGGACAGCCACAAAATTCTTCCGTAATACCGTATGAATAAAGTATTTCTTTCTGACCTTCTGCCGTTGCACCTCCGTGACTACCCATAGCAGGAATAATAAAAGGCTTTGCTCCATATTTCTTCAAAAATGCAGCCGTTTCTCTAAGTATAATGTTCATGTTGGCAATGCCCCTACTGCTTCCAGTTATAGCAACAGTCATTCCGGGCTTTATTGTATTTTTAACCCCTGAATTTTCAAGCTGGTTTTTTGTTTCTAAAGCGACATCTTCTATTTTTTCGTCAGAAAACTTCTGACGCACTTTAAACATTGGTGGTATTTTTGTATTTTCCAAAAGTTTTTCAATATTGCTGTAATCCTGAAATTTATCTATCACAATAATCACCTCTTATGGCTATGATTATATTCCAACAGAAGTAATTTTTATTTAGCCCCAGTTTTTATATTTTTGCACTTTTTTTATATAAAAAAGGGTGAAGAAACAATCTTCACCCTTTAATACAAAACCCAAAATTTAATATCCGTATTCTTTTGCTATTTTTTTAAGCTCGTCACTATCTGCATTTTTAATACGGCTTTCATCAAGAAACATAGCTGGCATTCCTGCCATTGACCCTGCATATACATCTGCAAGAAGTTTTTTTCTTAATTCTTCTGTATCCCTTGTATTTTCGCTCATGTTAATACCTCGTTTCAAAAATTTTCATACCAATTCAAAACGTATCTTCTTTTTAGCAGCATATCTATGAGCAATAGAGCCTTTTTTAACCTGAAGTATAACCTTGTACTCAAATATTCCAAAAAGCTCCTGTGCTTTAGGATATGCAGCAAATATGCCGCTTCCGCCATCGTCAATTTGAGTTACAGAAGCAGGGATATAAAACTTTCTCTTGCTGTAACCCCATTCTCCTTCTAATACTGGTCCATAGTTAAAGCCACAGGCATATAAACATTCCTTACCAAGATATGTAAGACCTTCTGGAAGAGTTATATCTTTTAAGCTTTCACAATAATATAAAGCCTGGTCGTCTATTTTTATAACCCCTGACGGAATATCTAAGCTTTCAAGAGAAATACAGTTTTTAAATACCTTTCTTGACAAAACACGCACGCCCTTTGGCAAATCAGCTTTTTTAAGTCCTTTGCAGTCCTCAAAAACAGAAACTCCAATACTTGTGCAGCTTTCAGGAAGTATAGCTTCCTCTAAAGATATACAGCCTTTAAATGCATTATTTTGAATTAAGGTTACTCCATCAGGTACAATAACTTTTTCAATATACTCATTTTCTTCAAATGCACCCTTACCTATGGCTGTTATTTTTTTGCCATCAATTTCATTAGGTATTTCAATAACACTTTCTTCGCCTTTGTATGATTTAATTTCGCCGCTGCCATCTTCCAATACATTTATTTCAAATGTGCCTTTTTCAACTTTTATTTCAGGCATTGTGCTTAAGAGATATTCCAGTACTTTTTCTTTTTTGCCACGTTTTGCAGCAGCTATAAATTTTCTTCTGCACTTATCAATATTAGGATATGTCTTTAAGCAGGCAAGAATATAACACTCAGCAGGTCTTGTAAAAGCCTCTCCTGATATTCTCTGTTCCATTTCAGGGTCCATATCTGTACGGCTATAACTAAACTTTGTATCACCTGCAAATGAAAATTCCTCCAATTCAGAACATTCAGAAAAAGCATTATCTTCTAATTCAGACATTCCTTTAGGTATAACAACTTTTTTCAGTTTACTATACTGAAAACCATAATATCCTATTGTCTTTAATGACTCTGGCAATATAACTTCATCTAAATTTGAATATTGAAAAGCAGATGTTTCTATCTCTTCAACACCTTCAGGCACAATATACTTTCCTGTCATCTGGGCAGGTGCCTTTATAAGTCTTTTGCCGTCTTTAGTATAAAGCACGCCGTCAACGTCTTTTAAATATTGATTTTCAGGGTCAACTGTTATTTTTTTCAATCCTCTTCCGCCGTAAAGAGTGCCAAGCCAAACATCAGGCACATTTTTTGGAATAGAAATACTCTCTATTTCATTTGGGTTTTCTGCTGAAATGGCAACTGTAAATTTTCCTTTGGCTTTTTCCATAAGCTCTTCAGGTATAACCACATCTTTGTCTTCGCCTTTATATTTTAAGTCCCATCTTTCTTTGTTCCAACCGGCATTATAAAACTCAAAATCGTTAATATTACTCATATGTACTCAGCTCCCTTACTGTAAAAATCTGAATAAATCGTACTCTGTTATAATTTTAATATCTTTGCCTTTTTCCTTCTGCTCAAGAGCCTTTTGAACCTTTTTGGCACCGGCTGAACCAAAATCGCCTATTACAAGGTAGTTTGTTTTGCCGCTTACATCTCCTGTGCATCTTCCTCCTTTGGCTTCAATGATTTTCTTAACATCATCTCTGTCACCGTCACAGTTTTGGAAATCGCCTGTAAGTACAAATGCCTTTCCTTCAAATTCAAGGCTGTTGATGTCCTCTGTTGGATAGTCCGGCTCTGTATCCCAGTCGTTTACATCTTCGTCTTCTTCATCTTCTTCGTCTTCATCATCATCTTCT
>CALWHO010000082.1 GCA_944380405.1 uncultured Lachnospiraceae bacterium | reverse complement strand
ATGAGTACGGTGGTACAGAAGGCATCGTTACAATGGAGGACATTATTGAGGAAATAGTGGGTAACATATTTGACGAAAAAGATATTGAAGAAGTTGAAATACGTAATATAGGTGAAAACGTATTCCTTATTAAAGGTACAACAAGCATTGACGAGGTTGAGGAAATGCTTGATACTGAATTTGAAACAGAAGACTATGATACAATAGGCGGTTATCTTATTTCATGCCTTGGCAGAATACCTGCACCAAAGGAAAAGCCAAGTATTCAGATTGGAAACATACTTTTCAAAATTGAGCGTATGGACGATAAGAGGGTAGACCTTATAAAGGCTTTTATATCAAATTCAGACCAGAACAAAACTACAAACCAATAAAAATTAAAGTGCCTTTATGGCACTTTTTTTGTAAAGGTGATTTTATGGAAGAAAATATAATTGATGTATTATTAAACAATGAAAAATATGCAGAAGGAAAAGCATTTGAGAAAGAACGCTTAATCTCTGAGGATTTACAAAACTCTGAATTTAGAAACTGCACATTTAAAAACTGCCGTTTTGATAACTGCTTATTTGAAAAAAGCACTTTCTTTAATACTGTATTTGAAATGTGCGATTTTTCTAACTGTAATTTTAATTCAACTTATTGGAAAAATTCAAATATAATCGCCTCGAAAGGCACAGGAAGTAATTTTTCAGAAAGCATATTTAAAGATACTGTTTTTAAGGATACATTTTTAAACTATGGAAATTTTGTTTTGTCAAAATGGGAAAATTCTGTTATTGAAAAATGCAGTTTAAAAGAAGCATTTTTATCAGAAAATAAATTTAAAAATATGAAATTTATTGAAACAGACATTTCAGGTGCTGACTTTTTTAAATCAAGCTTAAAAGGAATTGATATTTCCACATGTGAAATTTATGGCATTACTCTTTCTGAAAATATGTTTGAAATAAAAGGTGCAAAAGTTAATTACGAACAGGCAGTTGAATTTGCAAAAATGCTTGGTGTTAAAATAGTGTAAAATAATCAGAAATGATTTCATTGTATACTAATGTCTCATTGTGGTTAGTTTAATTTTTAGAAAATCAAAAAAATTAAACAAGGGATGTGGCACAATGAGAAAAACAGCTGTAAGGCTATTATTGACGGCATTTTTTGCTTTTATGTGTTTTTATTTAATTATAGCCATTTGTATTCCTTCCAGTGTAAGCATTGTTGAAGGAGAAAAGGCAAAAATTAATTCTGTTGTACCTGTTTCATTATCATCAAACAGCGAAACAGAGGGCGTAATTGAGTATGATTTTTCTTCTATGGAAGTGACCAGCCAAACACCTGGAAGTTATGACGCTACGGTGTCTGTTATGGGTATACCAGTAAAAAGCGTGTCAATAAATGTTATTGAAGACAAAATGCTTATTCCTGTTGGGAATGTAGAAGGAATAGTATTAAAGTATGACGGTATGCTTGTTTTAGGAACAGGCAAAATAGAAACAGATAGCGGCGAAACTCTTTCACCTTCTAAAGGCATATTAAAAAGCGGTGATATGATACAGTCTGTAAATGGTCAGAAAGTTGAAACACATGAAGAGCTTAACGAAATTATTGCTGAAAACGGAGATAATGAGCTTGAAATAGTACTTAAGCGTAATGACGAAATTAAGACTGTTGAAGTAATGCCTGTTTTTTCATCTGCCGATAATTCATACAAAATTGGCTGTTGGATAAGAAGCGACACACAAGGGCTTGGAACAATTACATTTATTGATAAAGAAAATATGACTTTTGGTGCTCTTGGTCATGGTGTTTATGACTCAGACACAGGCACACTTATGGAAATTAAAGACGGAACAGTTACTAAATCTTTTATATCAGGTATAAATAAAAGCCAAAAAGGTACTCCAGGAGAAATTACAGGTGCTCTTGATAAATCAAAGACATATGGAGAGATAGAAAAAAATACAAGCTGCGGCATATATGGCAGCATATACGATATTTCTGATTTTGATGACATAGAGCCGATGCCTATTGCATCATCAAGCCAGGTTAAAGAAGGAAAAGCATATATTATTTCTAATGCATTAGACGGAAAACGTCAGGAGTATGAAATAACAATTGAAAAGATACTTGGTTTTGGGTCTTCTGATGACAAAAGCATGGTAATTCGTATAGATGATGAAAGGCTTTTGAATGTAACAGGCGGTATCGTTCAGGGCATGAGTGGTAGTCCAATAATACAGGACGGCAAAATAATAGGTGCTGTTACCCATGTATTTGTAAATGACCCTCAAAGGGGATATGGAATTTTTGTTGAGAATATGCTGGAAATGAACGGATAATATAAGTGCCGCACAATTTGTGCGGCTTTATTTAACCATTTTTTCTTTTAATTTACATCCAATATATGTAGCTAAAACGAGCAGTGCAAAGCTGAAAAAATATGCAGCAAAGACACTATTACTCCAACTTGCAAGTTTAAAACCAATATTAAGAATTGGTAAATAAAAATGCTGAGTAAGAATGCCAACATAGTTAAACCAATATGCATTAAAAATTAATATTTGTATGGCAATTAATAATAAATCAAGAAATCCAAATAAATTTAAAAATACAATAACTTTTTTGTATTATTTCCATTTTTATTACATACAAAAGCAACAGCAGCCCAAAGTAATAAAAATATTATGGCAATTAGTGTATATGGAAGTGCTATTTCAGTATATGTCATCATATACCAATTTAATATACTTCCTATTGCAAAAGGTACTGCTCCTATAATTAAAGGCAAAAATATCACATTAATCACTTCTTTCTGTATTACTAATTATTATACAAAAAGCAAAAGGCTTATCGCCATAACAATCATACCTGATATCAAGCCATATATTGAAAGATGATGTTCGCCATATTCTCTTGCAGAAGGCAAAAGCTCGTCAAGAGATATAAATACCATAATACCTGCTACAGATGCAAATATTATTCCAAAAACAGTATCATTCATTATAGGCAGAAGTATTAAATATCCAACTATAGCACCCATTGGTTCTGCAAGACCAGACATGAAAGAATATATAAATGCTTTCTTTTTTGAGCCAGTAGCATAATAAATAGGTACAGAAACAGAAATTCCTTCTGGTATATTATGTATTGCAATAGCTGCCACAATTGGAATTGCTATACTTGGAGATTGAAGTGCAGATACAAATGTTGCAAGACCTTCAGGAAAGTTATGAATAGCTATGGCAAGAGCAGTAAATATACCTGTTCGCATAAGCTTTGAAGTTTCTTTGTGCTTGTTTTCTTCTATAATTTTTTCGCTGTCTTCAACATTATCCATAAGTTTAATGTCATGAGGGTTTTCTTCTGATGGTATAAATTTATCGATAAGAGTTATTAAAAACATACCGCCAAAAAAAGAAATAACTGTAACCCAGCTGCCAAATCTTTCACCAAGTGCTGTTGTAAGCGTATCCTGAGCAGATGCAAAAATTTCTACCATTGAAACATAAATCATAACACCTGCTGAAAAACCAAGGCTTATGGAAAGAAATTTTTTATTTGTTTTTTTAGCAAGAAATGCTATAAGGCTGCCTATACCTGTGCTTAAACCTGCAATAAGTGTAAATAAAAAAGCCATATATAAATTACTCATTAACTACCTCCTTAAATACTTAAATATATTAATATAGTATATACCAAAATCACATAATTTAAAATATTATTAAAATAAATGAAAAATATAGCATTATAATTAATTATAGTGTATATTTAAATAGAAAAAAGGAGTGATATTATGGAATATAATATAAAGGGTAATGTAATGCCTGTTGTTGAAATGAAATTAGACAGAGGCGAAGCTGTTTTTACACAGTCTGGTGGTATGTGCTGGATGAGTGATGGTGTTGAAATGAGCACAAATACAAGAGGCGGACTTATGAAAGGCATTGGCAGAATGTTTGCTGGTGAAAGCTTATTCATGACTACATACACAGCTTATGAAAATGATTCTACAATAGGATTTTCAGCAACTGTTCCAGGAGAGATTGTTCCAGTTGACCTTAGAGGCGGAAAAAGTCTTATTTGTCAGAAAGGTGCATTTTTATGTGCAGAAGATGATGTAAATGTAAAGGCAATATTTACTAAAAAGCTTTCTGCCGGCTTTTTTGGCGGTGAAGGTTTTATACTTCAGGAAGCTCAGGGAGAAGGTACATTATTCTTAGAAGTTGACGGTAACATGGTTGAAAAAGAACTTGAAGCAGGTGAAGTTATAAAGGTAGACACAGGTAATGTTGTTGCTTTTGAGCCAAGTGTTGATTACAGTATTGAAATGATAAAGGGCGGTATGAACATATTCCTCGGTGGAGAAGGTCTCTTTATAACAACTCTTAAAGGTCCAGGAAAAGTAATGCTCCAGACACAGAACTTCTCAGAATTTGCAGGAAGATTAAGACCATATATGCCATCAGGCAAATAATATAGTAAGACAGATCTTAAAAAGGTCTGTCTTTTTTATTTTATATTTTATAAAAGTTTACATAATAATATTATAGTTAATTAACACTTTTTATATTTAAGTATATAATAATAAAAAATATATTTTCAGGAGTATCCTATGCCAAGAGTATATTTAAGTCCATCAGTACAAGAGTTTAATCCATACTTAAGCGGAGGTAATGAAGAATATTATATGAATCTTATAGCAGATGCCATAGAGCCATATTTAAAGGCAAGTGGTATTGAGTTTATAAGAAATAATCCAAATGAAACACTATCACAGGCAATTAAAAACTCAAACGAGTATAATACAGATTTGCATTTAGCAATACATTCAAATGCAGCACCAGAGGAATTAGCTGGAAAGTTACAGGGAACAGATATTTACTATAATACAAATAGCTATTATGGAAAAGAAATGGCAAAAATACTTATGGATAACTTTAAAGACATATATCCAAATGCTGATAAAGTAAAAACAGTTCCAACAACAATATTGGCAGAACTTAGAAGAACAGCTGCACCAGCAGTATTAATTGAAACTGCATATCACGATAATCCAGAAGATGAAAAGTGGATTAAAGAAAATATAGACTTAATTGGAAGAACAATTGCTCAATCAATAACAGAATATTTTGGAGTTCCATTTGTAACGCCAATGGATAGTGGATACACAGTAGAAGATGAAATATTAATGCAGTAATATTAATTAACAATAAATATATTATGTAAACTAAATTTATATATAAAATATCTCTTCTGATTTTATATATAGCATACTATTCGTAAAACTTGTGTTTTGCGAATAGTTATATATACCTCTCTTTCCATGTCTATATATTAAAAAAATGAGATTTACAAAAATCTATTTGTAAATCTCATTTTAAATTTAATAGTATTTATTGCTTTTTAAAATCTTCTTCTACGGCTTGACTTGTATCTGTATCCTCCGCCGTATCCACCAAAACCACCACGACGGCGTCTTATTAATTTAATTATAATTATAATGATTATTATTATAATCGCTATAACTACTATTGCTCCAAGTGCTGTAAGAAGTCCCTGAAGTGTAAATAATGATAATACAAAATCTTTTACAGCATATGCCATACGTGCAAATATATTTGCTTTTTCAATATTTCTTGATGCATATACAGTAACTGTTGCAATTTCTTCGCCATCAGCTGTTTTATATGTTACAGTACCGATTTCATCATCCTGTGCTACTGGTGCTTTAATATGTGTCTGTTCATCCTCATTTTTAGGCTCAACTATGTTTTCTGCTGTAATATTGAGGGTTTTTTCCATATTTTCAAAATCTTCTGTTGGTCTGTAAAGAACTATGTCTTCTTTTGCAACAAGTTCAAGTTCTTCGCCTTCAGATGACTTTTGCTGTGCTAAACCTACATTTATAACAGTTTCGCCACTTTTTACTACTGTTTCAAGGCTGTAGTTATTAAATGCAAAATCAAAAAGCTTCTGAGCATCTGTCCATCTTGCTGGGTCTTCAGATTTCATAATAACTGCTATAAGCTGAACACCGTCTTTTTCGGCTGTTGCTGCTACACAGTCGCCAGCTTCATCTGTAAAGCCTGTTTTAAAGCCTGTTGCGTATTCATAGTTGTATTCTGATGAAGCAGCTATAAGCATATTATGGCTCTGCCAGTTATAATCATTAGTAAAGGCATCCGGATACTGGCTTTGAAGGTCTCCAAGGCTGTTGCCGCTGAAGTATTTTTCTGATGCTATTTCGCATAATGTTTCGTTATCCATAGCTGCTGACACTATTTTAGCCATATCAGAAGCAGTTGTGTAATGGTTTTCGTCATGATATCCATGAGGGTTTTCAAAATTAGAATTTGTGCAGCCTAATTCCTCAGCCTTTTCATTCATCATGTTTGCAAATATTGCCAAACACTCATTAGCAGCTAAGTTTTCGTTATTTTCAACCTTTCTTGCTACAGAAACGGCAATTACAGCACCAGAGTCGTTACCACTTGGTATAAATAAACCTCTTAAAAGGTTTTCCATTGTGATTTTTTCACCAACAATATGACCAGCTTTACTGCTGTCAAGGGAAATATCGTTTATTTCTGTACCTACAGTTATTACATCATCTTTGTTAAAATATTCAAGTGCTATAATACCAGTAAGTATTTTTGTCATGCTGGCAGGATACATTTTCTGGTCAGCATTTTTTTCATAAATTACTGTGCCTGTGCTTTTTTCAACAAGTATGGCACTTTCTGCAACAATATCACTAGGTGCTGAAACTGCTGCAAAAGCTGCTGTGTTAAAAAGCATACACATACTAAGTACAAGTATAAGTATATTCCTTATTTTTTTAATCATTTCTAATCACCTTTTTAATTATAATTTAATAAGCTTTCTATCCACCATAGTTTGAAGTCCTATCATAATACCTATCTTTGCATGATGCCAGCTTAAACCCCCTTGGAAAAATACGTTATAAGGTGGCTTAATTGGTGCGTCGGCACTAAGCTCTATTGAAGAACCCTGAACAAAAGCACCTGCTGCCATGATTACTGGGCAGTCATAGCCAGGCATATCCCAAGGCTCTGGAGCAACGAAGCTGTCTACAGGTGCACCCTTTTGTATTCCACAACAAAAGGCAATTACGTTTTCAGCACTGCCCATCTGAACACACTGAACAATATCTGCCCTTTTTTCATCAGGAGTAGGAAGTACGCCAAAGCCAAGACCTTCAAATAATTTTGAAAGGAAAACAGCACCCTTTACGCTTCCTCCAACTACCTGAGGAGCATTAAAAAGTCCCTGGAAAAATGATGGTATTACGCCAAGTGTTGCACCTACTTCTTTGCCAAGACCAGGAGATGTAAGACGAACAGCAGCATTTTCAACATATTCTTTTTTGCCCGCTATGTATCCGCCTATAGGAGCAAGACCGCCGCCTGGGTTTTTAATAAGAGAACCAACAATAAGGTCTGCACCTACATCTGATGGCTCTTTGTAGTCTACAAATTCGCCATAGCAGTTATCAACCATGCAAATTACGTCAGGTCTTAAATCTTTTATAAACTTAATTAAAGTGCCTATTTTTTCAACAGAGAAAGATTCTCTGTATTCATAGCCCTTTGAACGCTGTATTGTAACAAGTTTAGTTTTGTCATTTAAGGCATTTTTAATTCCTTCAAAGTCAAAACTGCCGTCTGGAAGTAAATCAACCTGTCTGTAGCTAATGCCGTATTCCTTTAAAGAGCCTTTTTCTTCTCTAATACCTATTACACCCTGAAGTGTGTCATAAGGCACACCAACAGGAGAAAGAATTTCGTCACCAGGTCTTAAATTACCTGCAAGAGCAACTGTAAGAGCATGTGTACCAGAAATAATCTGAGGTCTTACAAGGGCGTCTTCTGTATTAAATACATCAGCATAAACCTGTTCAAGAGTATCACGCCCAAGGTCGTTATAACCATAGCCTGTTGTTGATGCAAAGTGTGTATCGCTTAATCTATTTTTCTGCATTGCAGCAAGAACTTTAAGCTGGTTATACTCTGTTATTTGGTCTATTTTTTCAAACTTATCTTTTATTTCTTCTTCAACTTTGTTGCAGTAGTTCAATACATTTTCGTCTATATTGAACTTTTCCATAATATATTTATCTCTTAAGTTCATAATGTTACTATCCCTTTTTTAACTAAATCTTCTTTTATAAATTCTGCTGCTTCTTTTGGGCTTCTGTCTGTTACATCTACCCAGCAGCCGTCCATTTGTCCTCTAAACCAAGTAAGCTGTCTTTTTGCAAAATGCCTTGTCTTCTGTTTTATTTCGTCAGAAACACTTTCAAGGCTTGCCTTTCCTTCAAAAAACGGAATAAGCTCTTTATATCCAAGACCCTGCATAGATACAAGCTCTGGAGTATAGCCCATATCAAGAATATTACTTACTTCGTCAACAAGACCTTCATTAAACATCTTGTCAACACGAAGGTTTATTCTTTCATAAAGCTTTTCCCTGTCCATATTAAGAACATAAAGCCCTAAATCGTATGGGCTTTCTTTTTTCTTTTCCTGGGCATTATGCTCTGAAAACTTTTTCCCTGTCTGAATATTATATTCTAAGGCTCTTATAACTCTTTTTACGTTGTTCATGTGAAGACTTTGAGCATATTCAGGGTCAACTTTTTTAAGTTTTTTATATATAAACTCAACGCCTTTTTCGTCGGCTTCTTTTTCAAGCATTTGGCGTATTTCGCCTTTATCCTCAATTTCTTCAAAAGTATTGTCGTACACAAGAGCATTTATATAAAATCCTGTGCCTCCTGCAATAATAGGAACTTTGCCTTTTGAATATATTTCTTCAATATACTTTTTAGCCTTTTTTTGAAATATCATTGCGTTATATTCATCATCAGGGAATATCTCATCAACAAGATAATGTTTTATACCCTGCATTTCTTCTTTTGTTGCCTTTGCTGTGCCTATGTCCATGTATTTATAAACCTGCATGGAATCGGCTGATATTATTTCGCCGTTTATTATTTTTGCCAGTTCAACGGCTGTGTCTGTTTTTTTGCAGGCAGTAGGCCCTGCCACAACTATAAGAGGCTTTTTCATATTAATCACCTTTTATTGTATTCTTTTGAACATTTTTTCTATTTCGTATTTTGATATTTCTATTATTGTAGGTCTGCCATGTGGGCATGAAAACGGATTTTCCATTTTAATAAGTGTTTCAATAAGACCATGGGCTTCCTGAAAGCTTAACTTGTCGTTGCCTTTTACGGCAGCCTTACAAGCCATAGTGGCTATTGAAAGGAATTTTCTGTCAGTTATATCGTCTTTTGAATAAGGTGATATACTGTCAAGGATTTCAGTAAAAAATCCTATATCTTCAGGGTTTTTGAATATATAAGGCACTGCCTTAAGGGCAAATGAAAAATTACCAAATCTTTCTATTTCAAAACCGCTCTTTTCAAAAAGCTCCATATTATCTTCAAGAAGCTGTTTTTCTTTTTCTGAAAGAGAAAGGGGAACTGGCTCTATAAGCCTTTGGGAAACTGCTTTTGCATTTTTAAAATCGTTATAAAACTTTTCAAAAAGTATTCTTTCATGTGCCGCATGTTGGTCAATCATATAAAGAACAGAGCCCTTTTCAATTATCCAGTATGTATTGAAAATCTGTCCAATTATTTTTGAGTCAGCAAGCAGACCATGCTTGTCTTCTTCTTTTTGCTCATTTTGGGAAATTATTTCCTCGGAAATATCGCTTTTAATTATTTCCTGTGGTGCTTCTTCATTTATAATATAATTTCCACCATATTGATTGATTGGGTTTGACTTTGGAAAAGGTGCAGATGAGCTTTCTGTTTTTTTATAAAGCTCTTTTAATTCTTCAAATGACTTTTCAGCATATGACGGAGCATATTTTTTGCTTTCATAGGCAGTTGAAGGATTAAATATATCCTGTTGAACTGATTTAATATCAAATTTTTCTTCCTTTGCTTCTGGAAGAGTTTTTGTTTCGTTAATGATATTTAAAGGCTCTTCGTATTTTGTTTCCTTGTCGTCTGTAAGTTTAACTTCTCTTACAAGAAACATGCTGTCAAACTTATCTTTAACGGCTGTGTATACAAAATCATATACAGCGTCTTCGTCTGAAAAACGTACCTCAAGTTTTGCAGGATGCACATTTACATCAACCATTCCTGGAGACAGGCTTAAATTAAGCACAAATACAGGAAATCTGCCTATCATAATCCTTGTTTTAAGAGCATCTTCAACAGCCTGTGAAACTGTTTCGTTTTTAATGCTTCTGCCGTTTATAAAAAGGTTTTGATAGCCTCTTGTACCCCTTGTAAGCTCTGGTTTTCCAATAAGACCCCAAAGTCTCATACCGCTTTGTGTATAGTCTATTTCAGTCATAGAGTTTACAAATTCCTTGCCGTATACATAAAAAACAGATGTTTTTAAGTCGTTATTGCCTGAAGTATGAAGTATTGTGTTTCCGTTATTTATAAACTTAAATGAAACTTCAGGATGTGCAAGAGCAATCTTATTTATAATGTCTGAAATATGTCCTGTTTCAACAGATGGCTTTTTAAGGAATTTTCTTCTGGCAGGAACATTATAGAATATGTTCTTAACAGTAAGAACTGTGCCGTTTAATGCGGCAGCCTCCTTAAAATCACCGGCATTTCCGCCATTTATTTCAAAATATGTGCCTGTTTCTTCGTCCCTTGTTTTTGTAACTATTTCAACCTGTGCCACAGAGGCAATACTTGCAAGAGCCTCACCTCTAAAGCCCAGTGAAAGCACATTATCAAGGTCGTCTATTTTTTCAATTTTGCTTGTTGCATGACGTAAAAAGGCAGTTTTTACCTCGTCTTTAGGTATGCCTTTTCCGTTGTCAGTTATTTTGATAAGAGTGGTGCCACCGTCACGTATTTCAACAGTAACAGAGCTTGCACCGGCGTCAATACTGTTTTCTACAAGCTCTTTAACAACAGAGCTTGGTCTTTCAACAACTTCGCCGGCAGCAATTTTGTTAATAGTAATGTTATCAAGAAGTTTTATTCCCATTATGAGAAATCCCTCCTTTTTTAAAGTCCCTTAACCTTTTTCTGCAAATCAAAAAGTGTCTGCATTGCCTCCATTGGAGTAAGGTTCATTACGTCGATTTTGTTTATTTCGTCTATTATCTGTGTTTCTTCCATAGAGAACATATCCATTTGAGATGTGTGGCTTGTTACGGCTTCAACAGATTCGTCTGTAATTTTTTTCGCCTTTTTTGTTATGTCGGCAGTGTTAAGCTGTTTTAAAATCTGCTTTGAACGCTTAATAACCTTTGCTGGAAGACCTGCAAGACGTGCAACCTGTATGCCGTAGCTGTTGTCAGCACCACCACGAACGATTTTTCTAAGGAATATAATGTCTTCACCGTCTTCTTTTGCAGTAATGCAGTAGTTTTTAACACCTGGAAGTTTACCCTCAAGTTCTGTTATTTCGTGGTAGTGTGTTGCAAAAAGAGTTTTTGCACCTATAAGTTTTTGGTCAGAAATATACTCAAGTACACTCCATGCTATGCTTAAGCCGTCAAATGTACTTGTACCCCTGCCTATTTCGTCAAGTATAAGAAGACTTTTTGGTGTGGCATTATTAAGTATGTTTGCCACCTCAGTCATTTCAATCATAAATGTACTTTGACCAGATGCAAGGTCATCAGAAGCTCCTACACGGGTAAATATTCTGTCGCAAACGCCAATTTTAGCACTTTCGGCAGGTACAAAGCTGCCTATCTGTGCCATAAGCACAATAAGAGCCACCTGACGCATATATGTAGATTTACCTGCCATGTTTGGACCTGTTATTATGGCAAGTCTGTCATCTTCGTTATCCAGATATGTGTCGTTTGAAATAAAGCTTGTGTCTGTAAGCATTTTTTCAACAACTGGGTGTCTGCCTTCTTTTATGTCTATTATGTCGCCTTCATCAACAACTGGTTTAACATAATTCTGCTTCTGAGCTGTTTCTGCAAGTGATTGTATAACGTCAAGAGAAGAAACTATGTGGGCAGTTTTCTGTATTCTGTCTACCTGTGAAGCAACAGTATTTCGTATTTCGCAGAATATATTGTATTCCATATTAATTGCCTTTTCTTCACTGCCAAGTATAAGCTCTGCTATGTCATTAAGCTCTGTTGTTGTGTATCTTTCGCAGTTTGCAAGTGTCTGACGGCGAATATATCTATCCTCAGGCACATCTTTAAGGTTTGAATTTGTTACTTCTATGTAATAGCCGAAAATTTTGTTGTATTTTATTTTTAAGTTTTTGATACCTGTTATATTTCTTTCTCTTTCCTCAAGGTCATGTATCCATGTTTTGCCTTCTTTTTTGGCTTTTAAAAGCACGTCAAGGTCATGGCTGTAGCCTTCTTTTATCATTCCGCCTTCCCTTATAGTAAAAGGAATGTTTTCCTCGTCTATGGCAGAATCTATAAGACTGAAAATATCTTCAAGGGTATCAAGCCCTTCATGCATTTCATATATATAACCGCTTTTGCATTTTGAAATAGTATCTTTTAAAAGCGGGATATTTTCAATGGAATTTTTAAGTGCCACAAGGTCTTTGCAGTTTGCAGTCTGATATGTAACTTTGCTCATAATACGCTCAAAGTCGTACATACTGTTTAAAATGTCTTTTATTTCCTCATGGACAAATATATCGTTTTTAATTTCTTCAACAGAATCAAGCCTTTTATTAATTGTTTTTGTATCAATTAAAGGCTGCTCTATCCATTTTCTTAAAAGTCTTGCTCCCATGGCAGTTTTGGTGTTGTCCAAAACCCAAAGAAGTGAACCTTTTTTGTTCTTTTCTCTAAGTGTTTCTGTAAGCTCAAGATTTCGTCTTGAAGAAACATCAAGAACCATATACTGGCTTGAAGTGTATGGTTTTAGTGCAGTAATATGGCTTAAGTCATTTTTCTGTGTTTCAATTAAGTATTCCATCAAAGCACCACTGGCACAAACCATAAGTGTTTTGCCCTTTAAGCCAAGACCATCAAGGGAAGAAACTCCAAAATGTCTGCAAAGAGTTTTTGAAGAGTCAGAATACATAAACATTCTGTCATCACAGATACTTAATTTTAAGTTATATTTCTTTTCAATATCTCTGCTTATGGCAAGAGATTTGAAGCCTTCGTTTACAATTATTTCAGATGGAGAATATTTTGCTATATCATCAACAAGCCTTTGGGCAGAGTTTATGCCGCAAAATTCAGCTGTTTTGTATTCTCCTGTTGTTACATCGCATATTGATATTCCATAGCCTGTTTTATCGGCATATATGCAGAGTATAAAGTTATTCTTTTTTTCATCAAGAGCTGTATTATCAATTATAGTTCCTGGAGTAATTACCCTTATTACATCTCTTTTTACAATGCCTTTTGCTGCCTTAGGGTCTTCAACCTGCTCGCATATGGCAACTTTATAACCTTTTGATACAAGTTTTGTTATATAGCTGTCGGCACTGTGGAAAGGAACGCCGCACATAGGTGCACGTTCCTTCTGTCCCCAGTTTTTGCCTGTTAAAGTGATTTCCAGTTCCCTGCTGGCAATTATGGCATCATCAAAAAACAT
>CALWHO010000081.1 GCA_944380405.1 uncultured Lachnospiraceae bacterium | reverse complement strand
TAGCGCATTATACCTATTCTTATACCAACAACCATTGATGCATGATGAGTCAATACCCCGTATTCTCCATCATCTGTAGGAAGCACAATACTTTGGCACTGACCTTCGTAAAAAAGTCCGCTACTGGAGGTTATTTTTAAATAAAAAGTATCCATCTATTTAACCTCCTTTTTATGCAGTATGGTTTTCAATAGCCTCTGCTTTTTTCTTTACATCCTCTATTGTGCCTACATTGAAAAATGCAGCCTCTGGATAATCGTCCATTTCCCCTTCAACAATGGCCTTAAATCCTTTTATTGTTTCCTCAAGAGGAATGTATACGCCCTTTACGCCTGTAAAGTTTTCTGCAACAGAAAATGGCTGTGAAAGAAATCTTTGTACCTTTCTTGCTCTGTAAACGGCTGTCTTATCCTCATCACTAAGCTCGTCCATACCTAAAATAGCAATTATGTCCTGAAGCTCCTGATATTTCTGTAAAAGCTGCTGAACCTTCATAGCTACTTCGTAATGCTCTTTACCTACAATATCAGCTTCAAGTATACGAGAAGATGATGCCAAAGGGTCTACAGCAGGATAAATACCCTGTTCAACAATTTTACGAGATAAAACAGTTGTTGCATCAAGATGAGCAAATGTTGTTGATGGTGCAGGATCTGTAAGGTCATCGGCAGGCACATAAACAGCCTGAACAGATGTAATAGAGCCATCTGTTGTTGATGTAATTCTTTCCTGAACCTCACCAAGTTCATTTGCCAGTGTTGGCTGATAACCTACGGCAGAAGGCATTCTGCCAAGAAGAGCAGAAACTTCTGAACCAGCCTGAACGAAACGATATATATTGTCAATAAAAAGAAGTACGTCCTGATGGTTGTGATCTCTGAAATATTCAGCCATTGTAAGACCTGTTTCAGCAACTCTCATTCTGGCACCAGGAACTTCGTTCATCTGACCAAAAACAAGAGCTGTTTTGTTAAGTACCCCTGACTCCTTCATTTCCCAATATAAATCGTTACCTTCTCTTGAACGCTCGCCAACACCTGTAAATATTGAATAACCGCCATGCTCTGTAGCTACGTTATGTATAAGCTCCTGTATAAGAACTGTTTTACCTACACCAGCACCGCCAAAAAGACCAATTTTACCACCCTTTGCATAAGGCGCTAAAAGGTCAATAACCTTTATACCTGTTTCAAGTATTTCAACAGCTGGGCTTTGTTTTTCAAAAGCTGGTGCTTTTCTGTGAATACACCATTTTTCTTCGCTGTCAATTTTTTCACCGCCGTCAATAGGCTCACCAAGAAGATTAAACATTCTGCCAAGAACTTTTTCACCAACAGGAACACTTATACCACTTCCTGTGGCAGTTACATCAAATCCCTTTGCCAAGCCTTCGCTTGTATCCATCATAACGCATCTGACAACACCGTCACCCATCTGCTGCGCTACTTCCATAACTCTTTTGCTGCCTTCAACCTCAACAGTTAAGGCTTCTTTTATTTTAGGAATTTTACCTTCTTTAAATCGCACATCAACAACAGGACCCATTATCTGAATAATTTTTCCTTGTTCATTCATTGTTATATAGTCAACTCCTTTTACACACCCTTTTTGTTCTTCTGGGATTTTGCACCTGCAATAACCTCTGTAATTTCCTGAGTGATGCTTCCCTGTCTTAAACGGTTATACTTAAGCTGAAGCTGCTGAAGCATTTCCTTACCGCTTTTTGTTGCTCCGTCCATAGCCACCATACGATCGTTAAGCTCTGCACAATAGCTTTCTGTTAGAGCACTGAATATTATGCCGTGCATAGTAATAGGCGCTAAGCTATTAAAAACAGATACAGGATCTGGGAAAAATTCCTCAACAACGTCAAACTCATTTTCTTCAGAAGTATTAATACTCTTCTGTTTAAACTGATTTCTGGAAAGAGGGAGTATTTTCATCATAACAGGCTCTGACTGCATGCCGTTTTTCATTCTGGTAAATATAATATATATTTCTTTTAAGCCATATTTACGTCTTGCATCCAAAAGGTCAACTGTTATCTGTCTTGCTCTTTGAAGTGTTGGATTTTGGGAAGAATACAAAAACTCTTCTTCAAAAGGAATATGCTTATGCTCAAAATAATGCTTACCCACCTGACCAACAACAAAAAGCCTTGCCTGTGGGTGAATCTCCAATTCCTTTTCAGCCATTTTTTCAACATTAAGGTTATATGAACCAGCAAGACCCTTGTCAGCTGTTACAACCACATAGCCTCTTTTCTCCTGTGGACGGTAATTGTCTATAGGCTCCAAATAAGGGTGTTCTATATATGGCATGTGGTGCAAAATATCTCCTATTGCCCTACGGATAGTATGAAAATAGTCTGCCACCTGCTCCATATTTCTTTTTGCCTTACGCAGTTTTGAAGAAGAAATAAGATACATGGCATTTGTAATTTTCATGGTATCCGTAATACTTTTCATACGGTCCTGAATTTCCTTAGTCCCTGCCATAGCCTTTCTCCTTTTTAAACATATCAAGGTGATTTAATATTTCAGCCTTGCTTTCATCTGATAAAACTTTTTCGTTTCGTATTTCATCTATAATATTTTTGCAGTTGTACTGAATGTGTTCAAAGAACTCATCAACAAATGCTCGTACATCTTTCTTATCTATACCCAAAAGCTTCTTGCTTGTAGCGATACAAAGTGTTATTACCTGTTTTTCAAGAGACTTTGGCTCATATAAAGGCTGTTTTAAAATTTCCATAAGCTGCTCGCCATAGTCTATCTGCTCTTTTGTGCTTGGGTCAAGCTCTGAGCTAAACTGTGAGAAAGCCTCTATTTCCTTGTACTGAGCAAGGTCTATACGAAGTGTACCGCTTACCTTTTTCATAGCTTTTGTCTGTGCAGCACCGCCAACACGAGAAACTGAAAGACCAACATTTACGGCGGGTCTTATACCTGCAAAGAAAAGGTCGCTTTCAAGGAATATCTGTCCGTCTGTAATAGAAATTACGTTTGTAGGAATGTACGCAGATACGTCACCTGCCTGTGTTTCTATTATAGGAAGTGCTGTTATTGAGCCGCCGCCATGAGCTTCGTCCATACGGCTTGAACGTTCAAGAAGTCTTGAATGTAAATAGAAAACGTCCCCTGGATATGCCTCACGACCTGGTGAACGTTCAAGAAGAAGTGACAAAGCACGATATGCAACTGCATGCTTTGACAAATCATCATATACAATAAGTACGTCTTTACCTTTATCCATAAAATACTCTGCTATAGCAGTACCTGAATATGGAGCAAGATACTGAAGTGATGCAGGGTCACTGGCTGTTGCTGCAACTACAATAGTGTAGTCCATAGCATCATGTTTTTTAAGGTTTGATATAACCTGTGCAATAGTTGATGCCTTCTGACCTATGGCAACATATACACAAATCATATCCTTGTCTTTCTGATTTATAATTGCATCAACGGCAATAGAAGTTTTACCTGTCTGTCTGTCGCCGATAATAAGCTCTCTTTGACCTCTGCCTATTGGGAACATTGAGTCTATAGCCATAATACCTGTCTGCATAGGCACATTAACAGACTGTCTTTCAATAACGCCTGGTGCTTTTCTTTCTATCATGTACCAGTCTTCTGCTTCAATGTTGCCTTTACCGTCAATAGGTGCTCCAAGAGCATCTACAACTCTGCCAAGTATGCCTTCTCCAACAGGTATACCGGCTCTTCTTTTTGTTCTGAGTACTCTAAAGCCTTCGCTAAGCTCCTGCTCATCACCAAGTACAATACAAAGTATTTCTGTTTCGCTTATGTTCTGAACAAGACCTTTCATGCCGTTTTCAAAAAGAACTATTTCGCCGTACATAGCCTTTGAAATGCCCTTTACGGCAGCTATACCATCGTGAAGACGGCAAATATAACCGCCTTCTTCAATTGAAAAGTCACCTTCAAAACCGTTTATGTTACTTTTCATAACAGAAATAATGTCTTCACGGCCTTTTTCTTCTTTTAAATATCTTTCAAGGTTATCAAAAGTAAGCTTTATTGTATTATCATATACTTTGTCACCTACCTGCAAAATATAACCACCCATTATATCTTCGCTAAGGTGTTCTTCAAGTATAACCTCTGTTGCGTTATATGTATTTTTTAATATATCTTTTAAATGCTGTAAGTCACCGTCAGAAGGTCTTTTTGCATAAGAAATTACCGCCTTTAAAATACGGTTTTCTTCAAAAAATTCCTTTGCAAAATCATCTGCCATTATGCTTCACCCACCTTTTTAACTAAATCATCAAATAAGGCTTGTTCTTTTTTGCTGTCAATACTGCTGCCAACAGCTTTTTTAGCTGCCATTAAAGCAATAGAAATCATTTCTTCTCTTGTGTCTGCAAGGAGTTTTTCTTTATCCTGCTGAGCTTTTATTCTTGATTCCTCCAGTATTTTTGCCGATTCGTCTTTTGCTGCCTTAATATATTGTTTTTCTTTTTCTGCTGCCATATCTAAAATATACTGTGCTTTTCTCTTTGCTTCTTCAGCAGCCTCATCAACAGTACGTTTTGCAGCTAAAAGTTTTTCATTTGCCTCTTCTTCTTTTGCCTTAGCTTCAGCCATCTGACCATTTATAAGGGCTTCTCTTTCGTTAATTACCTTTTGAACAGGGGCAAACAAAAACTTCTTTAATATAAGAAACAAAACTATTAAGTTAACGAATGTCCAAATTATATCTAAACTTAGAGTTAACATTCATATTTCCCCTTTTTTAGCCTAAGAATAATATTACTAATAATGCAATAACAAAGCCGTAAATAGCTGTTGCTTCTGCAAGAGCTGCACCAAGAAGAAGTGCTTTACTGATTTTTGCTTCTGCCTCTGGCTGTTTTGCAATGGCTTCTGCTGCCTTTGCTGTTGCTATACCGATACCAACACCTGCTCCAATACCTGTAAATACTGCTATACCTGCTCCAATTGCTACCATAGTTGACATATTAAATTCCTCCCAAATTTTCAAATAATTTTTCTGTGTTTTAAAATTTTTATTCCATAGATTCTTTCATAAATAAAGATGTTAAAAATACAAATACATAAGCCTGTATAAGTCCATCAAAAATATCAAAATACATGCTAAAAGGAATTGGTAAAAACGCTGGCATTATAATTTTTATTAATTCCATAACTACAAATGCACCAAGTACGTTACCAAAAAGTCGCATGCATAATGAAAGTGGCTTTATGAATATTTCCATGATATTTATTGGTGTAATAATAGGCATAGGCTGTGCAAAGCTTTTTATAAAGCCTTTAACACCTTTTGAATAAATACCGCAATATTCAATTAATACAATACTCATAATTGCAAGACCTGCTGTAACATTTAAGTCCTTTGTAGGCGGCTTTACGCCTAAAAGACCTATTAAGTTAGCACAGGCAATATAAATTAATACTGTTGACAAATAAGGAATATATCTTTTTCCATGCTCTCCTAATATTCCTGTAAAAAAATCATTTAAAAATGTTACACAGTATTCCAAGGCTATTTGCCTTTTTCCTGTTGGAACAATTTTAAGATTTCTTGTTAGAAGCACCGAAGCTATTAAAAGGAAAGCCATAATTGCCCATGTAACAGCCACAGATTCAGGTATTGGTATACCGCCAAAAACAGGAATTGTGAAAGCCGTTTCGCATGTAAGCTCAGCCATCAGTTCCTCTGCCAGGTTTCCCATGTGCTACACCTTCTTTTGTATATATTTTCACCCGCATTTTTTTAAAAAAAATGTTTTAATTTTTTTATTAATGTGTGTTACTGCTTCCATGTATCGCCTCCCATTTAAAATTTATTCCCTTACCAAAATTGTTGCGAGTATTATATTAGCACTACATTTAAAACATGTCAATACTTACATGTTTTAACATATATGTAAACATTACCATATTTTTATAGATTTTTGCTTTTCTTTGTGATATAATTACTGAAACAAAAGCAACTTAATGTTTACAAGGAGAGATGTTGATGGGGGCGCTAAAGTATGCAATTTTAGGACTTTTGTACCAAAAAAACATGACCGGATACGAATTAACAAAAGAATTTGAAACAACACTTTTGCAGTCATGGAGGGCAAAGCATAGTCAGGTTTATCCTGAGCTTAAATCCCTTACAGAAAAAGGTCTTATTCAGTATGAAGTTAAAATAGCGGGAAATGTTTTAGAAAAAAAAGAATACTCAATTACTGAAGAAGGCAAAAATGAGTTTTTACAATGGGCTGTTAAGCTTAATCCTATTAAGCCAATACCTAAAGACGAATTTAGGTTACAGCTATTTTTTTCATCTTGTATAAAACCAGAAGAAAGACTGCTTCTTTTGGAAAACCAATTTACAAACCACCATAACAGGCTTTTGGAACTTAGAAAAGCCATTAAAAAATTCAGCTCTATTCCGCCTGACGACGAAACAGAATTTGGCGACTACCTTGTACTATTAGGTGCAATAATGAACGAAGAAAATACATGTAAATGGCTTAAAAAATGTATAACCATGTGTCAAGAAAAAATGGGTATAGAAGTTGCAGCCGAAAATTAATAAAACAAAAAAACAGCATGAAAATCCATGCTGTTTTTTGATTTACTTTTATTCTGTTTTAATTGCAGTTAATGCACTTAATTTTGTTGCCCTTACTGCTGGCATAAATCCTGCTGCTGTTCCAACAAATGTAGCAAAAAGCACAGATGCTAAAGCAAGATAAAGTGGTATATGGGATATATTATATGTCTGACCATAATTCATAGCTACAACATTTATAACTTTTGATACACCAAAGCTTAATACCATGCCTACTATGCCTCCCATAAAGCCTATAAATGAAGCCTCTGTAAGGAACAGCATTCGTATATCTTTAACGCTTGCACCTATAACCTTCATAACGCCTATTTCTTTTGTTCTTTCGTAAATGCTCATAACCATCGTATTTGTAATACCTATGGCAGCAACAAGAAGTGAAACAGCGCCTATTGCTCCAAGAACAAGCTGAAGCATACGGCTTGATTCCTGCATAGAATTAAGATATTCTTTAAGGCTTGATGTCTGGAAGCCCATATTTTTTATTTCTTCTTGAACTCTGTCAACATCATTTATATCTTTAACCTTAACAATAGCCTCTTCATATCCCTTTTTCTTTGTTTCATCTTTTGTATCGTTTTTCTTATTTTTAGCTGCTTCTAATGCTTCCAAATCCTTAAGAGGCATAAAGCTTGACCAAGCATCTGTTGATGCCTGATCCAGTACACCAACCACCTGTATTTTTTCAGGCTTTATGCTTTTGTCATAGCCCTTTGTACCATAGCTTGTGTCATAAGTAATTTTAAATTTGTCATTTTCGGTGTCAATTTCAACTTTATTTTCACCGCTATACCAATATCTGCTGCTTTGTTTCGGGTTATAAAACTCATCTTTACAGTATGCACCAAGAACAATAGCCATTGAGTCACCCTCCTGAAGAGCTCTGCCTTCTGAAATCTTATATCCCATAAGTTCCATAACAGAAGGGTCTATACCTTTAACACTTGTGGTACATACATATTTACCATCTATAATAGCGTAGTAAGCTGACTTAACAGGTGATGCTGCCTCAACGCCTTCTATCTGTTTAAACTTATCGATGGTGGTTTTATCAAGTATGACATTTTTTTTGTTTGTATTTGTTCCGCCTCCATAATTATATATGTTTATAATACTAAGGCTTCCCATTTCTTCTATCTGGCTTTTAAAGCTTTCATTCATGCCGATACCTACCGAAATCATAACAACAATAGAAGCTGTTCCTATTATAACACCAAGGACTGTAAGGAAAGTACGCAGCTTTCTTTTAAGCAGATTTCTTACTGCCATTAATATCATGTCACGTAAGCTCATATTACTTCTTTCCTTCCGTAATATCATCTATATCTACGTCTATATCATTTTCATCGTCATCATCGTCATCTAAAAGAAGTTCTGCTTTTTTGCGTTTGTTTTTCTTAACAAGTATTATAACTACAACACCTATAACAACTACAACACCTATTATAGCCCCAATCAAAACTTTGTTTGGCCCCTCTTCTTCCGGAGGCATACCGCCCATCATTTCATCGTCCATAGGCATAGGCTCTGTACCTGTTACAGTAAATTCTTTTTCATATGTAAGTATATCACCACTTGGCTCTTCACCTGTAATTGTTATTTTAAAGTTATTTTCGCCTATATTCATAAGTGTAAATGAACCGTCATAGCTTACACTGTCGCCCTGTTCACAGTTACCTAAATACATACTGCTTGACTGTGTGCTTACATCACCTTCAATTGTTACCTTCATGTTGCTTAAAGTAACCTTACCTGTGTTATAAATATCAAAGTATGCACTTAAAGGCATGCTTATATCGTTTGTTTCTGGGAACATAATATCGCTTGTTTCTATTTTTGCAGACTGCTTAACATTAATACCTAAAAGCTCTGTTGATGTGTATTCGTTTCCAAGCTCGTCTTCATATTCAAAGTTTACTGTAAGAGTATATGTTTTTGGCTGAGCACTTGGAACAGTGTAAAGACGCATTTTTTTCTGAACTGTGCCTTTTGATGGTATTGAGTCAAAATAGAAAGTATTGCTGCTGTCTACAGGAGTAAATATATTTCCTGTCTTAGTGCTTTCTGATGATGTCTCTTCTGCTAATGTAAGGAACATTTTTACATTGCGTACATTTTTCTCACTATGAGTATTTAAAAATTCCATAGTAAGATCAAACTCCTCACCTGCCATAACTATAACAGGGTCACAGTTGTATTTGTTTACAATTATTTTTGGCTTGCTTGTTTTTTCATCTTCTTCGTCTTTTTTAGGATTGTTTACATTAACGCCAGCATACTGTTTAAATGTTGTTTCTGTGCCATTTTTTGTGTATGTTACTGTAAACTCTACAGTATAGTTTCTTGAAGAAGCATTATCTGTAGCAGCAAATGTAAATACCATATTTTTTGTTTCGCCTGCTGCAAGCTTACTTACTGATAATACGCTGGAGCTTTTTGGTACAACGTTTCCACCTTCGCCAAATTCATTAGCTGTAACAGTAATGTTTTCAGCATCACCGGTGCCTATATTTGTAAGGTCAAATGATACATTAAAGTTCTGGTTTACACCATATGTACCTGTAGGCTCTTTTATATTTTTAATTTGAACATCAGCTTTTGTGCTGCTGCCTGTTCCTATTGAAATATAATATTTAAATTCTTTTTCAAAAGATTTTCCATTGTCATCTTTATACTGCACCTTAATGTTTACAGGATAATTTCCATTTGCCGCTGACGGTGATGCAACAATTTCAAATGTAACATCCTCTCTTGTGCCTGCATGAATTTGAGCAAAGTTTTTTGTATTAAGACCTCTGATACTTGTAACAGTTCCATCGCCTTCGGCAGATACAATTACACTGTTCATATTAAGAGGACCTCTGTTTATAAGCTGGAATGAAAGCATTCCGCTGTCACCTGCTGCTATTACATCTTTTGAGCATTTAAAATTATCAAGTGAAAATACCGGCTCAGAAGCTGGGTTTTGAATTCTAAAGTAAATAGTTGATGCAGACTGGCTAAAAACACTGTCAGAATTCTTATATGTAAAGCCAACTGTAATACCGTATGTCTTTGTTTCTGCTGTTTTATCTGCCTTTACTTTAAGCTTTATTGTCTTTGTGGCATTTCCGCCAAGATTTCCTATGCTTTGTGGGCCGTCCATAGAAATTGTAAGAGGGTTGCCTGCCACATCTTCAACCTTTGTTGTAACAAGTATTGAATATGCAACAGCAGAGCTTAAGTTTCTTATTGTAAGGTCAACTTCTGTTTCTTCCCCTGCGTCTATATCAAATATCTGTCCGTTTATTACCTGTAAGTTTGGAGTTCCTGCCGGCTTATCTTCTTCATCATCTGCTGCAAAAGCATAACAAAAAGAAGATAATACCATTATAATGCTTAATATTATTGCAAAAAACCCTTTTGTTTTATTCATAATCCTATACCTCTTCCTCTTTATATTCAAATTTTTCCACCTTGCCGTCGGCTATGTAAATCCTTCTGTGGGCATATTCCGATATTTCCAAGTCGTGAGTTACAATTATAAGTGTCTGCTTATTGCCTTTTGCCATAGATGTCATAAGGTCCATCATTTCATAAGTTGTTTTTGTATCAAGATTTCCTGTAGGCTCATCAGCAAATATAATAGGCGGATTATTTATAAACGCCCTTGCTATTGATACCCTTTGCTGCTGACCGCCTGAAAGCTGGTTTGGCTTATGGTCTGCTCTGTTTTCAAGTCCTACATTTTTTAGCATTTCCATAGCTCTTTCTTTCCTCTCCTTTGGCGGTGTTTTAACAAATATAAGCGGCAGCATAACATTTTCCAGTGCTGTAAGAGTGCTTAACAGGTTATAACTTTGAAATATAAACCCTATATTCTTCTGCCTGAACGATGCCAGTTCATTTTCGTTCATACGCTCAATATGCTTATTTAGTATAACTATTTCACCTTTTGTGGGCTTTTCAAGACCTGATATAAGGTTAAGCAGTGTACTTTTTCCAGAACCTGACTTACCCAAAAGACAGGCTATTTCGCCTTGTTCAAAATCAAGGGTTATATCATTTACGGCTCTTATTTTTTCATCGCCCATACGGTATATTTTTTTTAGATGCCGTAGTTTTATAATCTTGCTCCCCATTTTTCCACTCCCTTCACATTTTTTCATTTTCATTTATTAATTTATCATATATTTATTTAAAAATCGCTATAATATTATTAATATTTTCTTAAATTTTGTTACTTTTCATAACTTCTTCACACAGAATTCATATTATTGTGAATGTCTTTTCAGCTTACTTTTGTTAATATTAAAAAATCTAGTGAACTAAATAAGCCGATTTGATATTTTATTACAAGGGAGTGATTTAATATGTCTATAGAAAACGTAAGAAATTATTTTAAACAGTTTGGTAAAGAAAAAGATATAATGGAGTTTGAGGTATCAAGTGCAACTGTAGACCTTGCAGCAGAAGCTGTTGGTGTAGAGCCTGCAAGAATTACAAAAACTCTTGCATTTAAAGATGGCGAAGGATGCATACTTATAGCCATGGCAGGTGATGCAAAGGTAGACAACAAAAAATTTAAATCAAAATTTTCTATGAAAGCTAAAATGCTTACACCTGAAGAAACAATATCTCTTACAGGTCATGCAGTAGGCGGTGTATGCCAGTTTGCAGTGCCAGAAAGTGCAAAATGCTACTGTGATGTTTCTCTTCAAAGATTTGATACAGTATTTCCAGCCTGTGGCAGCAGTAATTCTGCCATAGAGCTTACTTGTGACGAGCTTTTTAAGTATTCAAACTCTGTTGAATGGATAGACATATGTAAAGGCTGGAATGATGAAGAATAGTAAAAACAGACTATTAAGGGTGTCGAAAAAATCGACACCCTTTCATCAAAGGCTCATTTCATTCAAGCCTTTGACGAGCAAATAAAAGTATAAAGCAGGAGTTCCATCGGAGAACCCGACGAAAAAGGGTGAATGGTGTTTCATTATGAAACACCATTCGTTTTGCCATAGGCAAAATTCCGAAGCTAAAAAGCCTTGAAACTCCTTCGGCATTTTCCTTCGGAAAACGACTTTG
>CALWHO010000080.1 GCA_944380405.1 uncultured Lachnospiraceae bacterium | reverse complement strand
GGCTATGTTTTTGTAAATTTCAGGATTATTTTTAAGCTTTGTAATTGTTGTAATACCTGCTGCCATGGCTACTGGGTTACCAGAAAGTGTTCCTGCCTGATAAACCTTACCAAGTGGAGAAACACACTTCATAATCTCTTTTCTGCCTCCATATGCTCCAACAGGCATACCACCGCCTATTATTTTGCCGTAAGTAATAAGGTCTGGCTCTATACCGAAATATTCAACTGCACCACCAAGGGCAAGTCTAAAGCCTGTTATTACTTCGTCAAATATAAGCACTGCATTATTTTCATCACAAAGCTTTCTTATACCTTCAAGAAAACCCTTTTCAGGTATAACAACGCCCATGTTTGCAGCTACAGGCTCAATTATAACAGCTGCTATTTCGCCTTTATTTAAACCAAAAAGCTCCTCTACAGACTCTAAATCATTGTACTGAGCCAAAAGAGTATCCTGTGCTGCGCCTTTTGTAACACCACTGCTGTCTGGCGAGCCGTTTGTCATAACACCAGAGCCAGCCTTTATAAGCATACTGTCTGAATGACCATGATAACAGCCTTCAAACTTAATTATTTTGTCCTTTCCTGTATAGCCTCTTGCTGCTCTTATGGCACTCATTACGGCTTCTGTGCCGCTGTTTACCATTCTTATCATTTCAACAGGCTTAACTATTGATATTATAAGCTCTGCAAGGTCAACTTCTCTTTCTGTTGCAGCACCAAATGAAAGACCCTTTGAGGCTGCCTTTATTACTTCTTCAAGTACATCCTCATCATTATGTCCAAGTATCATAGGGCCCCATGAGCCTACATAATCAATATATTTATTTCCGTCAGCGTCATATATATATGCACCCTTTGCTTCCGTTATAAATCTTGGGTTACCGCCAACGGCGTTAAATGCTCTTACGGGACTGTTTACGCCACCTGGCATAACTTTTTTTGCTCTTTCAAACAAAATTTCGCTTTTAGTCATTATCCAATGTCACCTCTTTTAATTGCCTCTGCCAGTTCATTTGCATAATATGTAATAAGTATGTCTGCTCCTGCTCTGAAAACAGCCAGTGAGCTTTCGCACATAATACCGTATTCGTCAATAAGCCCCTGCTTTGCAGCAGCTTTTATCATTGCATACTCACCGCTTACGCTGTATGCTGCAAGAGGAAGTTTTGTTTTGTCCTTTACTTCCTTAATAACATCAAGGTATGACATAGCAGGCTTAACCATAAGTATGTCAGCACCCTCTTTTTCGTCTGTAAGGGCTTCTTTTACAGCCTCTCTTACATTATGGTAGTCCATTTGATATGACTTTCTGTCACCAAAGCTTGGGGCTGAACCAGCAGCATCTCTAAATGGGCCATAAAATGATGAAGCATATTTAACGGCATAAGACATTATTGATGTGTTTTCAAAACCGTTTTTGTCAAGGGCATTTCTCATAGCAGCAATTCTGCCGTCCATCATATCAGATGGTGCAACCATGTCGATACCTGCCTCTGCTGCTGCAACGGCTATTTTTGAAAGATATTCGAGAGTCTTGTCGTTATTTACATACTTGCCGTCAAGTATTCCACAGTGACCATGGCTTGTGTATTCGCACATACAAACATCGGCAATAAGAAAAGCATCACTGCCGAAATTCTTTTTAATCTCTCTTATGCCCCTTTGCACAACACCATTTTCCGAATAAGCTTCGCTTCCTACTTCGTCTTTATGGTCAGGTATGCCAAAAAGAAGAAATTTATTTATGCCCTTATTTAATGAGCTTTCAATACATTCGCTTACTCTGTCTACGCTCCAATGGAACTGATTTTCAAGAGATGGTATTTCAGTTTTAATATCTTTTCCGTCTTTAATAAATATAGGGTATATAAGGCTGTCGCTGCTTACCCTTGTTTCCCTTGTCATTTTACGAATAGTTTCGTTTAATCTTAATCTTCTTGGTCTTTCAATCATTGCAAATTTCCTCCAGCTTCTCTACAAGAGATTTTATTGTAGCCTCTTTTGAAGTTACTGTTTTTAAACTATATTTTAAAGCCGCTTCTTCTGTTTTTGGGCCTATACAAAGTGCGGTAATACTTTCTTTATCCAGATTATCTGCATTTTTAATAAAGCTTTCTACGCAGCTGGCACTTGTAAGAGTTACAAACTCATAGCCTGAAACGTCTACCTTGTCGCAGCTTTCAAAATATGTTTCATATACTGTTATTTCAGTATAGTTAATATTTTTTGACTTGAGCACATCTAAAATTTCATCTGATGCCATGTTGCCTCTAAAAAGTATAACACTGTCCTTTTCAGAGCAAAAGCCTTTTTCTGTCATTTCCTCTGCAAGTACTTTGCCAGTAAATTTTGAAGGCACAAAGTCTGCAAATATGCCGTATTTTTCAAGTGCCTTGGCTGTTTCTGTTCCTACACAGGCAAACTTTAAGCTGCTTAAAGACCTTGCATCTTTTTTAATGGCATAAAGTTTTTCAAAAAATCCATCAACACCGGCACTGCTTGTAAATACAGCTATGTTATATTTACTTAAGTCAGGCATTTCAAAATCAACTGGCTTTGTTTTTATGGCAGGCATTATTTTTACATCTGCACCTTTTTCTTTTAATGCAGTAATCATTTTTGAAGAAGTGTTTTTGGTGCGGCTTACAATTATTTTTCTGCCCTTTAAAGGCATTTTATCGAACCAGTCGAATTTTTCAGACAGACTGCAAACCTTACCCACAACTATAATTGCAGGTGATTTTATGTTTTCTTTTTCTATGTCTTGAGCTATATTTTTTAATGAAGATATAACCTTTCTCTGGTAGGGTCTGGTACCGTTTTCAATTACCGCACAAGGCATATCTATATCCATTCCATTTGAAATAAGACCATTTGCTATTTCTCCAGCATTTGAAACAGACATTAAAAATATAAGTGTTCCATTTATACCTACAAGGGACTTATAGTCCAAATCAAGAACCTTATTCTCCCTTTTATGCCCTGTTATAATATGAAGTGATGAGCAGTAATCCCTGTGTGTAACAGGTATGCCAGCATAAGCCGCTGCTGCTATGGCACTTGTTATGCCTGGCACTACCTCAAAATCAATATTGTTTTCTTTAAGAAGCTCAAGCTCCTCACCGCCTCTGCCAAATACAAAGCTATCTCCGCCTTTAAGGCGTACAACTCTTTTACCCTCAAAGGCTTTATTAAGGAGTATCTCGTTTATTTTTTCCTGTGGCACTGGGTGGTTTCCTGCATTTTTCCCAACATTTATTTTTTCGGCTTTTTCAGGTAGCATATTTATAATGTTTTCACCTACAAGGCGGTCAAATACAATTACGTCTGCTTTTTCAATCTCTTTTGCACCCTTTATAGTCAAAAGTCCGTCATCACCAGGACCGGCGCCAACAAGTATTACTTTTCCTTTACTCATTTGCCGGCACCTCCTGTTTTTAACGTCTTTGCAAGGTATTGGGCTATTTTTTCGCCGTCACTTACATTTCCCTCTGCCTTTTTAATAAATATGTTTTCGCTTTCGTCAACATACATTCCCGTTATTTCTATTTTATCACCAGTTATATCTGCGTAAGCTGCCACAGGTGAGCTGCAGCCTCCGTCAAGGGTTTTAACAAAACTTCTTTCTGCAAGGGCAATATTTAAGGCTTCTTCATCATTAAAGCATTTTAGAAAATCTGTATTAAAGCCTTTCCTTGCCTGCACAGCAAGTATACCCTGACAGGCAGCAGGAATAATCTCGTCAACTGAAAATTCACGGCTTATTCTTTCTTCAAGACCAAGGCGCTTTATGCCTGCCTTTGCAAGAACAAGGGCGCTATATTCGCCCCTATCAAGTTTTTCAAGGCGTGTAAGTATATTGCCCCTTACAGGCATAACAGTACAGTTTGGGAATATTTTTTTAAGCTGCACCCTTCTTCTGGCACTGGAGCAGCCTATAGGTTTTGAAAAATCAATTTCTTTTATGCCTTTTGGCAGCACAAGCACGTCCCTTGGGTCTTCTCTTTTTGAAAAAGCCACAAGAGGCAAATCCTCTGGCACTTCCATAGGCACATCTTTACCGCTATGTACTGTAATATCAACCTCGTTATTTCTAAGAGCTCTATCAAGTTCTTTTACAAAAAGACCCTTTCCACCGATTTTATCCAGGGTTCTGTCAAGTATAATATCCCCTGTTGTTTTCATTGTAACAAGCTCAAGCTCAATATCAGGGTTATATTCCTTTATTTTTTCCATAACAATCTGAGACTGTATAACTGCCAGACGGCTTTCTCTGCTTCCCACTCGTATTTTCAATTTATATCAGCCTCCTTATTTAAGTAATTTCGTATACCTTCTGCTTTTTCAGATACTTCTTTGTGGTTACTTCCATTTCCGCATATACCAACAACAATATTTTCGTCATCTGCTATGGCAGGGAAATAAAAGCTGCACTCCTCTTTTTTGTCTGCCACAGATACAAAAATATTATTTTCTTTTGATATTCTGCCAACTTTCTCATTTACTTCTCTGTCATTTGTGGCAGCCACCACTAAAAAAGCACCCTCTAAATATTCCGCCTTAAAACTATCTTTAATAAATGTTATTTTGCCATTTTTCTCTAATTCTTTTATTTCTTCATTTATTTCAGGTGAAATAACTGCTATTTCAAAATTAAATTTAGAAAGTGTTTTAATTCGTCTTGCGGCAATATTTCCACCGCCTATAACAACTGCCTTTTTATCATTTGAATTTATGTAAATAGGAAAATAATCATGCTTTATACTGTTATGGCTTTTTTGTAGCTTTCCCATTTTTCCAAATCGCCTCTGTATTTATCTATATATTTTTTCATGGCTAAAATCTGCTCCAAGTGTCTGTCAGAATTTTTGTAATCGCTTATTTCGTCTACGTTATATACATTTAAGCCTTTAATATCTTTTATACTACTTTCAATATCCCTTGGTATGGCAAGGTCGAAATAATATTCAGGTTTCTTTTCTATTTTTTCAATACATTCTTTTGTAATTGTAAAATGCGGACTTAATGTTGCACTTACAACAGCGTCAAAATTACTTATTGCCTTATACCTGTCTTCGTAGTTAATAACTTCTACGCCCTTTGGTATAACAAGACCGCCATGGCGATACTGTCTTGCAGTCATTGTTACAAAAAAGCCTTTTTTTCTAAGGTCTGTTGCAACACGTCTGCCCATTTCGCCGTTGCCTATTACAAGTACATTTTTAATAGGCATATTTTCATTTATTATTTTTTCTATAACCTTATCTGATATGGATATATCCCTTTGGGAAAGGTTAATTTCTGTACGTATTTTTTTAGCACAGGCAACAGCAGACCTGAAAAACACCTCTATGAAGCTGTCTGTCATGTCACATTCTCTTGCAAACTCTATTGATGTTTTAACCTGTGTTATTATCTGGTCTTCGCCGAATATCTGAGAAAGTGCACCACATGAAAGCATACATAAATGCTCAAAGGCATTTTCGTTTTCGTACTGCTTACAGTGGTCTTTATGAATTTCATAATCTGCCCCTATAAGAGAGCATATAACTTCAAATGGATTTTTTCTGATGCCATCTTCCAGTGAAAAATAAACTTCCATTCTGTTACAGGTAGATAATATAACAGCGCCTTTTATGTAATCAATATTACTTAGTTTATCGTAAATTTCGGCTTTTTTTGAGTTTGTAAATGAGAACTTTTCTCTTTCTTCTATATCAGACCCTAAATAGTCAATTCCTCCAACAAATATATTCAATACAATTTCCTCCCAAGGTGCAATACCTTTTTGTCATTTGTTTATTTTCTTGTTATTTTGTAAAGCAGTGCATTTACTAT
>CALWHO010000079.1 GCA_944380405.1 uncultured Lachnospiraceae bacterium | reverse complement strand
TTTTGTTGAAATTTCTTCAGCACTGTAGTCCGCCATTATTTTGTTTTCATATGGCTCGTCATCGCTTAATGTAACAAGATTGCATCTGAAAGCAATATCGTCTTCTTTCATATCAATGCCTATGCTCATGGCTTCAAGAGGTGAACGACCTGTATAGCATTTTGTTGCATCATAGCCTAAAGCTGCCATATTTGCAACATCGCTACCTGGCTTCATACCGTCAGGCACTGTTTTAACCATGCCTGCAATGCTTCCTTTTGCCAGTCTATCCATGTTTGGCTTATGTGCAAGCTCCATAGATGTTTTATTTCCAAATGCTTCCATTGGGTATCCTGCCATGCCATCGCAAAGCATTACTATATATTTCATATCTACCAAATCTCCTTTTTAAATGCCTTTGAAAAAGTCCAAATTTTTACAGCCTTTTCGTACTTCATTATATATCAGAGGTTATTTAAATACAACCCCTGACGAACAAAAGTCCGTCATAAAAAGGCATTTAAATCCCAAATACTGGTTTCATCTGTTTTCCAATAATGGCATAAGCTGATTAATTCTAATCCAATCTATGTTATACCTGTTTCGTATTATAGTTTTTGTTTTTATGGCTTTGTCGTTTTCCATGTTTTTTACTATAATCTCACCATGCTCCTCATAATAGGCTTTTTCAGATGGATTATATGTTTCATGGGTATCAAAACCAAAATTTCTGGCGTCCCAACGCATAAAATACGCACCTAATTTGCTGCCAAGTTCCTTTAATGCAGGCACAGCTTCATTTAAAACAATATAGTTTCCTCTGCTTCCTGCTTCCAGTACAGTTAAGCCAAAAGACTCGGAAAAAGACGGGCATATATATAAATTTGATAACGTAAAAAGTTCTAAAACGCTCTGCCTTGGGAACCCGTATTTAAAACCAGTGTCAGATGTAAAAAGTATATCATAATCAGAAAGACCAAATTTTCTGCCTTCTGCCTTAATTATTTCCTTATATACTTTGCTGTCTATGTCAGCACTTGGAAAATCACAGAATATTACCTTTGTGTTTTTACCTGTTTTGTTTTTAATTGCTCCTAAAAGGGCAGCTGCCTTTTCAAATCTCTTACCTGTCGTAAGCCTGCCTGCATAAACTGATAAAACTTCGCAGTTATAAATGTCTATGCTTTCTGCCACTGCCTGCACCTCTTTTGACATACTTTCTATTAATGGCAGCGAGTTATATATAACGGCACAGTTTCCAACAGGTATATCATATTGCTTTGCCAAAGCCTCTATGCCTGAATAAGCTGGGTATATAAATTTTGTTTTAGGCATATCTGTAAACCTCAATGAAAAAGGATATTCCATATTGCTTGGTCTTGGAACAGGCAAAGAATGAGTAAACTCCAAAAAACGTACATCAGGCAGTCTTTTTTGTGCCTGCCTTATGGCTACATTATGCACCAAATGCCAGCCCTGATACAAAATATCATGCATGATACATACATCTACATCTTTTAAGTGCTTTACAAAATCCTCTGCAATAATATCTACTTCTTCATAAAAGCTATCATGTACTTTTCCTGTTGGAGAAGAGTAATCATGCCACATAATTGTTTTTCCATTTATGGAATTTACAATTTTCACCCACTTAATATTTTCATTAAGAAATATGCCTTTTCTTTCACTGTCTGGGCAGCTTTCACTTACCAAAACCTTAATATTAACATTTGCTTTTAAAAGCATTTTAATCTGGTCAGATACAACATTTACAATAGAATATGTGCTTGATAAGCCATTAAACATAGTAAGTATGGCAACATTCATAAATTTTTCAATCCTTTCCTTATATATAAATATAGGCGTAACAATTAAATGGTTACGCCTAATTTTATTTACTTAATTATTTTCTGCATTTACAGCCACAACTGTGGAACATCTCTATTTTATCCCTTAATACCATTTCCAAATTGGAAACACTGTTTACCATAGACTCTACAGATTTATTTGCTGCCAGAATATTTTCAGCAGAAACATCTTCAATAGCAAATATTTTCTGAAGCTTTTCACCCTCTGCATTTAAAATGTGTGATAAAGCTGTTTCCTCCAATGCAACAGACTGTATAAGGTCAGTTATTGCCTGTGTTCTTGTTGTTGCACTTGCTGTAATGATTGGCATTCCCATGATTTAATCCAATACTTTCTTTTTTATTGAGCTTATGCTCTTTTATATACTATGTTTTTAAGGAAAATGTGTTACAGCATGAAAGCAACAAAAAAGCGGTGATTTTTTTATCACCGCTTTTTGTTTATTAAAGTGTTCTTATAAGCTCTGCTATAAGGGCAACTCTTTGAGGTATTGTTGATGTAATAACGTATTCTCTTGGGTTATGTAAAAATTCGCCATTAAGACCAAGACCATCAATAGTTGGGCAGCCAATACCACTTGTGAAGTTACCATCACTACCGCCGCCAAGAACCTTTGGTTTATATTCATAACCCATTTCTTCAATAATTTCTATCGTTCTTGTTACAGCTGCCTTTGAGTATTCGCCCTGTTTTAAAGCAGGTTTTTCAACTCCGCCTGAAATTTCAATTTTCATGCCTTCAATAGTAGGCTTAATATCTTTTATTACCTGTGCTGCAATTTTGCCATGTTCATCATCAACATAACGAATATCTGTTATAAGATAGCCTTCTGCTGGAGTAGCTGCTGTTGCTCCTGCATCACCGCCATGAAGACTTACTATTGAAGCAAAAAGTTTTTCTCCATCACTGCAGTTATCGTTTATGTACTGTGCCTGACGAGCAATTTCAACAAGAGGATTGCATGTTGGGTGATGTCCTGCATGAGCAGCAACGCCTATTGCTTTAACCTTAACAACGTCACGACCATATCTTTCTATTGTTATATAGCCTTCGCCTTTGTGTCCTGGCTCTGTAACAAGTGTAACATCGGCTTCTTTAGCCATTTTTTCTATTTCTGCTCTTGATGTAACGCTTCCGCCTTCTTCATCACAGCTAAAGAAGAATGTAAGCTCTGTTCCTTCAGGATATATATCAAGCTCCTGAAGTGCCTTTACAGCCATATAAAAACCAACAAGTCCGCCTTTCATGTCAAATATACCAGGACCATAAGCCTTGTCATCTTTCATTGAGAATGGTCTTGTTTCTGTAGTTCCTGTTGGGAATACTGTATCATAATGACCTAAAAGGAATATTTTTTTCTTTCCAGAGCCATATTTTCCACAAATATGTGTGCCTGCTTCGCCTGCATCAAAATGCCATGTTTCAAAGCCGAGGCCTTTAAAAAGCTCTTCAAGATAAAGTCCGCATTTATCTTTTACGCTTTTTTCTCCATAAGTATATGATTCATAGTTAACTACTTTTTCAAGAATACCAAGAAACTCATCTTTATGACTTTCTCCATAGCTTACAATTTTTTCAAGAATTTCTGACATACTTTCTGTCGGCAAAACCGACACTCACCTCGCCTTTCTTTTTTAATATAAAGCGGCTCAGGGTGTGCCTGAACCGCTTACTTTTAAATTAAACATGGCAACTGCCCGTCAAATTTACTGCTTATTGATTTTTAATGTCTTTTAATGTTGTTTCAACATTTGGATCGTGTTCATACTGTTTCCAAAGTTTAATAATAACATTACTAATTCCCCAAAGACCTATAATATTAACAAATACCATAAATCCGTTGAATACGTCACATATACTCCAAACAAGGCTTACTGTGAAACCTGAACCAATTATTGCAAATAAAGCAATCCATGCTGTGTAAAATGGCACTAATTTTGGTCCAAATAATTTAAGGACATTTGATCTGCCATAGAAGTATGCAGCAATAATTGTAGAGAATGAGAAGAAGAATATACAAATAGAAATAAGTATACCACCAAGAGAACCAAACACTTCATCAAAAGCAATCTGTGTAAGGATAATACCGTCCTGACCTGTTGTATATGAACCGCTTGTAAGTATTATAAATACTGTAATATTAAGTATAATAAATGTATCAATAAATACACTCATCATAGCAACAAGACCCTGATCACAAGGATGTTTAACCTTTGCAACAGCGTGAGCATGAGGTGTTGAACCTGTACCAGCTTCATTTGAGAAAAGACCTCTGGCAATACCATAACGCATAGCTTCTTTTATACCAACACCAAACATACCACCAGCAACAGCCTGAGGATTAAAAGCACCAACAAATATCATTTCGATTGCTGGAATAATCTGATCAGCATTTGCTATAATAACAATTATACCTGCAACTATGTATATAAGAGCCATAAAAGGAACGCAAGCTGTAATGAAGTCTACGATTCTCTTAACGCCGCCTAATACAACAATAAGTGTTAAAACAGCAACACCAACACCAATTACAATTGGTGGAACACCAAATGAGTTACTGAAAGCAGCACTAATTGTATTGCCCTGAATAAGAGCAGCTGCAAGACCAAAACCAATAATAAGGAAAATTGAAAAGGCATTTGCTAATACTTTTCCTAATGTACCTTTGTATGCAGCCTGAATATAATAAGCAGGACCACCGTTTACAGTGCCATCTTCCATAACAACTTTATATTTCTGAGCTGCAACTGCTTCTGAAAAGATTGTGCCCATACCAAAGAAAGCACTAACCCACATCCAGAAAATAGCACCAGGACCACCAGCCATAATAGCTGTTGCAGGGCCTGCAATATTACCTGTACCAACCTGACCAGCTATAGCAGTAGCAAGTGACTGCCAAGCTGACATACCATCATTACCAGCTTTCTCTTTCTGTTTAAAACCTGCAAATGTGAGTCTAAAGCTGTCTCCCATTCTTCTTATCTGAGGAAAGCCAGTTCTTATAGTAAAATATAAACCTGTACCTACAAGTACAAACATGTAAAGATTTCCCCAAAGTATACTACTAATTTGACCAAAAAAACTATTTAATGCATCTACCATTTATCATGCTCTCCTTCCTCAAAAGCATACTTAATTTAATTAGATGTAAAACAAACCGCAAATGTATCAGCATATTCTCTTTTTTTATAATAGCTTTTCCTAACCCAAAAAAATAAATTTTACTATAATTTCGTAACACACTTATTATATTTACTTATTTATACTTTTTTTATAACCACAGCCTCTCATAATATATGCTGTCTGTCTGCCACTTAAAATAAAGTGGCAGACAGTATAAATACATATGCAGTAAATTTTCAGTGTTATTTTGCAAGTCTAAGAACTGTCTGAGCTACTTTAATACCTGTGTTTCTCGCACTCTTAAGACCAATTTCATCATTTTCAATAGCGTCAACTATATCGCCTTTTTGTGGGTATGTTGTACATCCACCACCAAGATAACATCCTGGTGTAGGTTCTCCGCCACTGCCAACAACTATCATGTCATGTACCTGGAAGTAATACTGCATTGCTAAAAGAGTAAATTCCTCTCCAGCGTTTCTGTTGCCTCCTACAGCAAGGCATCCACCAACTTTATTTTGAAGGGCATATTGATACTGGCTTGTGCCGTAACGTAAAAGACCTTCTGTTCTGTCCATAAACTGTTTCATCTGTGCAGTTATGCTGCCAAAATATACAGGTGATGCAAGAATAAGACCATCGCAAGCCTTAAGCTTTGGATAAATTTCTTCCATACCGTCCTGATATACAGCACATGCATGTGCACCGCCATCTCTCTTGCCTGGCTCACGACAGCATGCAAAACATCCTCTACAGTTATGAATGTCATAGTCTCTAAGATAAATAATATCTGTTTCAATTCCGCCTACACTTTCAGCTGCCTCAAGAGCATATTTAAGCATTCTGTCTGTGTTTGCATTTTTTCTTGGGCTAGCTGAAACGCCAAGTATAAGTTTCTTTTCCATTACCGTCTTCCCCCTGACAATAAAGAATTATTTTTTGTTTGTGTTTTATTTTTTCTGTTTAGCTTTAAACTGTGCAACAGCCTGTGGAGCTGTAACAAATTCTACGTTAGGATGTGTCTTTATGTGTTTAATTAAGTTTTCAAGAACTCTTGCTTTTCCAGGTCTTCCGATAATCTGTGGATGACATGTAAGAACGTATGTAATGTCAGAATCAATTCCCGCATTTTCTTCTTCCATAAATTCTTCATAAAGAACATCAAATTCATCTTTCCAGCATTTTTCAACTGATTCAAGAGGCTGCATAGCTTTTCCTGGAATTCTTACGCTGTAAAGCCAGTAAGCAGCATCATCAAGAACCCAGCTGCAAGGAAGTTCAACTATATCTGTTTCTTCGTCGAAAGCTTTAAGGTATTCGATGCGGTCTGTACCCATCATATTGCTTGAGTATTCGATACCCATTTCTTTAAGGATGCCAAGAGTAAATTTACTAAATTCCCAAGCAGGTGAACGATAGCCTTTAAGTTTTCTTCCTATCATAGGCTCAATAATATCTGCACCTTTTTTATAGTCGTTATACTCTTCTTCTCTTTCTGTATATCTGTCAGGCCATTTGTGGCTGTAACTGTGGTTAGCAATTTCATGGCCTTTTTCGTTAATACTTGGAATAACCCAAGGGAAATCCTCAGCTGTTTTTCCTGGAACAAAGAAAGTAGCAGGAACATCATACTTTTCAAGAAGTTTAAGAATTCTAGGAAGACCTTCTCTTGGACCATATTCACCTAAAGAAAGAGTAACTGGTCTATCAATATTTTCTGGGTCTCTGTTTAACCAAAGTGTTTCACCATCAACATCAAAAGTAAATAATACAGGCATTTTCTTCATAGTCTAATAACCTCCCAAATAATTAATTTGACAAAGTACCAGCCGTATACGGCAAACCGATATTTAAAACACCATTCCGAATTATAAAACTCATTCCGTTTCATTTCACACCTTAAGTATAAATTTTACTCTTTCAATTTGTCAATAATTTATTCAACTTTTTTATAAAAGTAAGAAATGTGTTTCATTATTTGGAATTATATTTAAAAAATATACAAAATCATTTGATTATTTATTAATTTCATTATATAATTTATTAATAAATGCTTTGATTATGCATTAATTTTAAAAACAAATATTTTAACATATAGGCAGGTGATTGTTCCATATTTAGGAACGCATATTATGAATAATAACAAAATCTTGACAATTAACGACTATAAAGACGATGAATTTAATAAGGAAGAAATGACTCAACAGGAAGACTCAAGAAAAGCTAAGTACCCTGTTTTAACCCTTGAAAAAGCTCTGGACATAATAAATTTTTTTAAAGAACATCCAGGTGCTGACGGAATAACATTAAGCGAAATATGCTCAAGCCTTAATATGAAAAAAAGCTCTGTTCACCGTATATTAAACACTCTTTACCAATATAATTATGTAGAAAAAACATTAAGCGGCAATAGATATAAACTTAGTTGGGAGCTTTACTATATAGGCAATACAGTACCTCAAAAAAGAAGTCTTTCACCAGGAGAATGTATGCCTATAATGGATGCCCTTTGTGAAAAATATAAAGAAAGTATCAATATGAGTGTTTTGGGAGATAATGTAGCAGTAGTTATATACACTTCAGAACCTAATATAGTTCTTAAAGCAACAAATGTAATCGGTGACCGCCAGCCTCTTTACGCAACAGCTAAAGGCAAGCTTTTTTTAAGCCAAATGTCAGATAAAAAAATATATGATTATTACAGAGAAAATAAAATAGAAACATTTACTCCAACAACAATTATTACCCCTGGAAAAATGCTTAATGAGCTTTATGATATTCGCCAGTGCGGCTATTCAATGGACAGAGAAGAACACTGTGAAGGTCTTACATGTATTTCAATGCCTATTAAAAATTTTGAAAATAAAATTGTTGCAACATTAAGCTGCAGTGGGCCAACACAAAGAATACTTGCAAAACTTGACTCATCAGGCACCTTAAAAACCGACCTTGCTCAGGCTTGTCAAAAATTATCTGAACATATGGGATACAGAAATGAAGAAAATGAATAAGCACTACATATTTTGTTCCTATATTCGGAATATAAGTTCCATTTTCTAAAAAAACATTGTTATTTAATTGACTAAAGAATGTTTTTTGTTATAATTAGACTTGTAGCCGACCTGTTTTAAGTTACCGTGCTTAGCACGATATATACAGGCAGCAAACCTATACCATTTCACATTTTTAATAAAAAACTTATTCCTGTTTTCCTAAAACATAATTTTAAGGAGGGCATACATAATGAAACCTTATTTACTTGTAGAATGGAATGACAGCAAAACAGATGCAATGGGATGGATGTGTGTATTTAACACAGTTAGAGGATACGCTGACGGTGGTATTCGTATGCACAAAAATGTTTCTAAAGAAGAAGTTGTTCGTCTTGCAACAACAATGGCTTGGAAACATGAAGCATGTAAACATCTTTCTTCTGGCGGATGTAAAGCTGGTATTAAATACGACTATAAAGCACCTGATGCAGAAGAAGTTCTTGAAAGATTTATACTTGCTATGCTCCCATATATTGATGCAGGTATCTCTCTTGCAGGTGACCTTGGTGTGCCTTATTCAACAACACTTAAAATTTATGCTAAACACGGAAGAGAAATTCCTCTTACAAAAACAATGAGAAAAGATAATTCAATCATTGAAAATATGCGTGTTTATGCTGACATGATGAAGATGCAGGTTGGTGAATTTACACTTAACAACTGTGTAACAGGTTACGGTGTTGCATGGGCTGCTGACGAAGCTTGGAGCTTCAAACACAAAGAAAAAGGCAGAGTATTTATTCAGGGCTTTGGCTCAGTTGGTGCCAGTGCTGCTGTTAAATTTGACGATATGGGATACAAAGTTGTTGGCGTAAGCGATGCTCTTGGCGTTGTAGAATGTCCAGAAGGTCTTGACGTTCATTATCTTGTAGCTCATAAAAATAACTTTGGTGAAATCGATAGAGATTGCCTCAAAGAAGGCTGGAATACACGTCCAAACACAGAATGGCTTGATGTAGACTGTGATATACTTGTTCCTGCTGCTCTTGAAGATGTTATTAACAAAGATAACGCTGATAACGTTAAGGCTAAACTTGTTGTTGAAGGTGCTAATATCGCTACAACAAAAGAAGCTGATGAAATCTTCTACAAAAAAGGCGTTGACCTTGTAACAGACTTCATCGCTAACCTTGGTGCAGTTAGATTTTACCACAGCATCATATTCGGCAATCTTGAACATACTCCAGAAGCTGTTCTTGATGATATCGAAGGCGTATGCCGTGGCAACACAAAGAAAATTTATGAATACTGCGAAAAGAATCCTATGTATCAGAGAGATGCTGCATGGAAAGTATTTGAACCAGATGCAAGCGATCCTTTCGATTTATAATATTACATACAAAATATTTAACACAGCAGTTTTATACTGCTGTGTTATTTTTTACGCATAAAAAAATCCCTTATTAAAAGGGATTTTAAACTTGTTTATTCTTTATAGCCTAAAAATTCAGAAATTTCATCACAGGCTTCCTTTAATATAGGATAAATTTCATTTCTTTTTTCTTCTGTCATTCTGGCAGCCGGACCGCTTACAGATATTCCATAAACAGTCTTTCCTGAAAAATCTTTTATAGGCATAGCCATACATATCATACCATCAACATATTCCTCATTATCTATGGCATATCCCCTATCCTTAATTTCTGATATATCTTTTAATAAATCTTCAAATGATACAATAGTATTTTTTGTCTTCTTTTCAGGATTAATATCTCTTATATAGCTTTCTAATTGTGCATAAGTAAACTGGCTTAAAAAAATCTTTCCTATAGATGTACAGTAAAGAGGTTCTCTCTCTCCTATCTGAGTATTTGTCCTGAGCATACGGTTTGGTTCCATTTGATACATTATAATTGTTTCAAAATTACTGTAAATACCTAAATTAACAGTTTCAGAAAATTTCTTGCAAAGCCTTTCCATAATAGGCATATAGTTTGAAGAGCTTAAAGTGTGCTGCTTTGGAACTGCGTTTCCAGCATGATAAAGACCCCAACCAAGGCGATAAGATGTTGAAGAATCACTTGTTTTTTCTATAAAATCATACGCCATAAGTGTATCCAAAAGACGATGAACACCGCTTTTACCTATACCCAAAGCCTTGCTTATTTCTGTAAGAGATATACCCTCCGTAGAATGATTATCCTTAATATAGTTTAGTATATCCAACGCTTTTCCAAGAGTCTGCACAGGATATTTTGGAATATGCTCAAATGAATTCATTTTAAAACCTCCTTCTGTTCTAAATAATAGAATATGTATATTATTGTACAGAAAAAATCTCTTTTAGTAAAGAATTTTTTTACAGTTTTATTAAAAAAATTCATTGACAATTATTTTCGTTGGATTATAATATAGGTATAGAAACAATTTAGAAACAAGTTCTAATATTTAGAACAACTATATTTTACCTCTTTATGAAAGGAGCATTAAAATGAACCGAGTTACAGTAAACAGAGAAATGTGCAAGGAATGTGAGTATTGCCTTACATTTTGTCCAAAAAAGACAATACTTGCAAAAAGCGAAACAGTTAACAAAATGGGATATTACGCTGTAGAATCAGTTAATAATGCAGATTGTATAGCTTGCGGAATTTGTGCCACAGTTTGTCCTGAAGGCGCAATAATGGTAGAAAAGGACGTATAAGGAGGATTAAAAAATGGGCGAAAAAGTATTTATGCAGGGTAACGAAGCCTTTGCTGAAGCTGCTATCCGTTCAGGATGCAAATATTTCTTTGGTTATCCAATAACACCTTCAAGTGAAATGCCTGAATATTATGCAAAAAAGGCTCCATCTGAAGGACTTACATTTATACAGGCAGAAACAGAAGTTGCTGCTTTCAACATGATTGCAGGTGTTGCTGCAGCAGGTAAAAGAGGCATGACAGCTACATCAGGTCCTGGCTTTTCACTTGGCTGTGAAGCTATGAGCTTTATGTCAGCAGCTTCTCTTCCAGCAGTTGTTGTAGACGTTATGCGTCCAGGTCCAGCAGATGG
>CALWHO010000078.1 GCA_944380405.1 uncultured Lachnospiraceae bacterium | reverse complement strand
AAATGTTACAATTAGCCAAAATATATGTTGTAAAAACAACAGAATAAATATTGATTTTGTTATAATATTGTGTCAACACAAAATGAAACAAGCAAATAAATATATAAAATTACGAGGTGCATAATATGATAAGAAAAATAATTAAAATAGACAGTGAAAAATGTAACGGCTGCGGACTTTGTGCTAAGGCATGCCATGAAGGTGCTATAGGCATGGTTGACGGTAAAGCCGTACTTTTAAGAGAAGATTATTGTGACGGTCTTGGTGACTGCCTTCCTGCATGTCCTGTAAATGCCATATCATTTGAAATGAGAGAAGCGCCTGCTTATGATGAGGCAGCAGTGCTTGCAAATAAAGCTGCCATCTGCTCTGGTCATACATGTCCAGGAAGCATGGCTCAGAAAATAGAAAGAGAAGATGTAAAAAAATCAGATGTAACAGTTGAAAGCCGATTAAGCCAGTGGCCTGTTCAGATTAAGCTTCTTCCTATTGAAGCACCATATTATGATAATGCTGATATACTTGTAGCAGCAGACTGTGCTGCATACGCTTATGGAAACTTCCATAACGATTTTGTGGCAGGCAGAGTTACTCTTATAGGCTGTCCTAAGCTTGATATGACAGACTACAGCGAAAAGCTTACAGAAATTTTCAGAAGAAACAACATAAAATCAATTAAAGTTGCCAGAATGCAGGTGCCTTGCTGTGGCGGTATAGAAATGGCTGTAAGAAGAGCAGTTGAGCTTTCTGGAAAAGACATTCCTTTTGAAATAGTAACTATTTCAACAAAGGGCGATATTTTAAAAACAGACAGATAAGCCTTTTTGCTGATGTTGACTTATAAAAATCCCTTTAGTAAAATTTAAATAAGGGATTAAAATAATTCAGTTTATAAAAAACAAATTTATCCCTGACGTTTGTCGGGGATATTTTTTTATAAAGGAGCTGATAGAATTGGATAAGAACGATATTTATATAATTTACGGCAATAAAGACTTGAAAAATATGACTCTTCAAATATTGGAAAAAACAAATATTGAAAGCCTTATTGGCGACAGAAACAAAAAAATAGGCATTAAGCCAAATCTTATAAATTCAATGAAAGCTTCTTTCGGAAGCACAACACATCCTGAAATTGTGGATGGAATAGTTCAGTATCTTTTTGAAAAAGGCTTTAAAAATATAGAGATTATGGAAGGCTCCTGGGTTGGAGGAAATACAAAAGAAGCCTTTAAAGTATGCGGATATGAAGATATAGCCCAAAAGTACGGTGTTGAGCTTATAGATACGAAAAAAGAAAAATACACATCTTATAACTGTGGCGGTATTGACATAAATATATGCGACTGTGCCATGAATGTTGATTTTATGATAAATGTGCCTGTTTTAAAAGGACACTGCCAGACAGAAGTTACATGTGCACTTAAAAATAACAAGGGCATAATACCGGACAAAGAAAAAAGAAGATTTCATACAATGGGGCTTCATAAACCTATTGCACACCTTAATTTAAAGGCAAAAAATGACTTTATACTTGTTGATGCCGTATGTGGAGATGTTGACTTTGAAGAAGGCGGAAACCCTGTTGAAATGTCAAGAATAATGGCTTTTTTAGACCCTGTGCTTTGTGATAGCTACGGCTGTGGTCTTATTGGGTATGATGTTGAAGATGTTGAGTATATTAAAATAGCAAGAAGACTTGGCATAGGCAGTACTGATGTTGAAAATGCCAATATACATGAGCTTAATTCGGCAGAAGGCATTAAAAATGTTATACCGTCTTCAAGAAAAGCCCAGAGGCTTTCAAAAAATATAAACCAGCACGATGCATGCAGTGCCTGCTTTGCAAGCCTTATGTATGCAATGCAGAGAATTGACGATAAATACGGCATAAATCATGTTAAAGAAGAAATTTCAATAGGTCAGGGCTTTAAGGGCAAAACAGGAAAAATAGGCATAGGCAGATGCACAAAATGCTTTGAAAAGTATGTTGACGGATGTCCGCCTAAGGCTAAGGATATACTGGAATTTTTGGAAAAAGAAGCAGTTAAATAAAAAAGGGGGATAATTAAAAATGAAAGTAGTGGCAGCAATAGATTCTTATAAGGGCAGTGTTTCATCAAAAGAAGCAGGAGAGGCAGCAAAAAAAGGCGTGCTTAATGTGTATAAAGATGCTGAGGTTACAATAATGACTCTTGCAGATGGTGGAGAAGGCACTGTTGAGTCACTTGTAGACGGTTTAAAGGGCGAATATGTAAGTGCAGCTGTAACGGGACCTTTGGAAGAAAAGGTGGAGTGTACTTACGGTATTATTAAAGACGAAAACCTTGCCGTTATAGAAATGGCAGGAGCAGCAGGTCTTACTTTAGTACCTCCTGAAAAAAGAAACCCACTTATAACAACTTCTTACGGTGTTGGAGAGGTTATAAAAGACGCCATTGAAAGAGGCTGCCGTAAATTTATAATAGGCATTGGCGGAAGTATTACAAATGACGGTGGTGTAGGTATGCTTCAGTCTTTAGGCTTTAGCTTTAAGGATAAGGACGGCAAAGAAATAGGCTTTGGCGGCAGATGCCTTGCTGATATTGCATCTGTTGATGTTTCAGGTGCATATGAAAAATTAAATGAGTGTGAATTTAATATTGCCTGTGACGTTGAAAACCCTCTTTGTGGCCCTAAAGGTGCATCTGCTGTTTATGGTCCTCAAAAAGGTGCAACACCTGAAATGATTGAAGAACTTGATAAAGCACTTTATAACTTTGCAGAAGTTACAAAGGCAGCAACTGGCAAGGATATGGCTCTTTATCCAGGAAGCGGTGCCGCTGGTGGTATGGGATATGGATTTTTGGCGTATCTTAATGTTAATTTAAGACCGGGAATTGAAATAGTACTTGATACACTTAAAATGGACCAAGTTCTTGAAGGTGCTGATGTGCTTATTACAGGCGAAGGCAGAATAGACAGCCAGACAGCCATGGGTAAGGCTCCGGCAGGTGCAGCAAGAAGAGCCAAAAAATATGGTCTTAAAGTTATAGGTATAGCCGGCTGCACAACAGACGACGCTTATCTTTGCAACGAAAAGGGCATTGATGCCATATTTGACGTTACAGACAGAGCCATGACAATAGAAGAAGCTATGGACAAGGAAAACACAAAGAAAAACATAGAAAAAACAGTTACACAGGTTTTCTGTCTTATAAAGGCTTTCAGCTAATTAAGGAGGATATTTTTAAATGGATATAACATATATAGAACACAGCTCATTTGCTGTTGAAACTGAAAACAACATACTTATTTTTGACTGCTACAGCGAAAATGTGCCTGAATTTGATAATAATAAAAATATATTCGTTTTTTCAAGCCATGTTCACAGCGACCATTTTTCAATGAATATATTTAAAACATTTGGCAAGTATAAAAATGTGACATATGTTCTTTCTAATGATATTCATAGAAAATATGGCAGAAAATATATGGAAAAACATGGCGTTTTGCCTGAGGTTTATGAAAAAATAGTTTTTATAAGTGCCAACGAAAAAGTATCTGTAAATGGAATAGAAGTTGAAACTTTACGTTCCAATGACGAAGGTGTTGCTTTTATTGTAAAAAGCGATGGAAAAGAAATTTACCACTCAGGGGACTTAAACGACTGGGTATGGCAAGGGGAGCAGGAAGAAATAAACACACGTATAACAAAGGAATACAAAACAGAAATAGATAAAATAAAAGGCAGACACTTTGATGCAGCCTTTGCCGTTGTTGACCCAAGACAGAAAGAAGACTTCTACAAGGGTGCATACTATCTTTTTGAAAATGTTACAGCAGACATATTTATCCCTATGCATTTTTGGAATGATGATTCTGTAGTGGATAAATTAAGAGAACACGAAAAAAGCGAAAAATTCAGGGATAAAATAGTATCAAGGGAGATTTATACAAAAAAGCCTTATAAAATAAGTATTTAAAAATAAAATTCAGTATCATGGTTATGGTACTGAATTTATTTTTAGGGAATATTTTTACTGTTAAAGATTGTTAATAGTTAAATTATTATTTATTTTTTGAAAAAATAGGTGTATAATGCAATATGAATTTTTGGGGAAGTTTGTATTTTGTGATAATTATATAAATTGTAAGTAATTTTTTTGTTATAGTTTAAGGTTCTCTGTTTATTTATGGCATTTTTTGCTGTATAATACATATAATTGTTTTTGGTTAATTGTTTTCTTTTAAATTTTAAGGGAGTTTTTAAAATGGATTTTGTTCATCTTCATGTTCATACTGAATATAGTCTCCTTGATGGCTCTGCTAAAATTAAAGAGCTTGTAGCAAGGGCAAAAGAATTGAATATGACAAGTGTTGCCATAACAGACCATGGAGCAATGTTTGGAGCAGTTGAGTTTTATAAGGCTGCCCTTGAAGCTGGCATTAAGCCTATAATTGGCTGTGAAGTTTATGTTGCACCTGAAAGCAGATTCAGAAAAGAAACTGTAAAAGGCGTTAACTATTATCACCTTGTGCTTTTGGCAGAAAATAACGAAGGTTATCAAAACCTTATAAAGCTTGTGTCCTACGGCTTTTTGGAAGGCTACTATTATAAGCCAAGGGTAGATATAGAGCTTTTGAAAAAATACAGCAAAGGCATTATTGCATCAAGTGCCTGCCTTGCCGGTCCTGTTGCAAGAGCTGTTTTGGCAGAAGGCTATGAAAAGGCAAAAGAAACTGCCATTATGTATAACGAAATATTTGGTAACGGCAATTTCTTTTTAGAGCTTCAAAATCATGGCATGACTGAGCAGAAAATAGTTAACGAAAACCTTATTAAAATAAGCCGTGAAACAGGCATACCTTTAATTGCCACAAACGACAGCCATTATATTTATAAAGAGGACGCTGTACCTCACGATATTCTTCTTTGCATACAGACAGGCAAAACTGTAAATGACGAAGACAGAATGAGATATGAGGGCGGACAGTTTTATTTCAAGAGCCAGGAAGAAATGGAAAAGCTTTTCGGCTATATTCCGGAAGCCCTTGAAAACACAGTTAAAATAGGCGAAAGATGTAATGTGGAGTTTAAATTTCACGACCTTAAGCTGCCTAAATATCCTGTGCCTGAAAACATGACGGCTAATGAGTATTTAAGAAAGCTTTGTTATGAAGGCTTTGAAAAAAGATACCCTAATGCAGACGAAAGCCTTAAAGAAAGGCTGGAGTATGAGCTTAGCACAATTGAAAAAATGGGCTATGTGGACTACTTCCTTATAGTTTGGGACTATATAAATTATGCCAAGGTAAACGATATTATGGTTGGCCCTGGCAGAGGCTCTGCAGCAGGAAGTATTGTTTCATACTGCCTTTCAATAACTACAATAGACCCTATAAAGTATAATCTGCTTTTTGAAAGATTTTTGAACCCGGAACGTGTAAGCATGCCCGATATTGACGTTGACTTCTGTTACGAAAGACGTCAGGAGGTTATAGACTACGTTATTGAAAAGTACGGCGAAGACAAAGTTGCCCAGATTATAACATTTGGTACTATGGCAGCAAGAGGTGCCATAAAAGACGTAGGCAGAGCATTAGCAATGCCTTATGCCGATGTTGACAGAATTTCAAAAATGGTGCCTATGGAAATAGGCATGACAATAGAAAAGGCTTTGGAGCGTAATCCAGAGCTTAAAGAAGTTTATGATAATGACGAGGCTTCAAGAAATCTTATAGATATGTCAAGACGCCTTGAAGGACTTCCAAGACATGCCTCTACTCATGCAGCAGGCGTTGTTATATGCCGTGAGCCAGTTATGGAGTATGTGCCTTTATACAGCAACGATGGTCTTATTTCAACAGAGTTTACAATGGGTACTCTTGAAGAACTGGGCATACTTAAAATGGACTTTTTGGGTCTTAGAACACTTACTGTTATACAAAATGCAGTTAAAGAAATTAAAAGAACCCATGGTATAGATATTGATATAGACAATATTCCGCAAGACGACCCAAAGGTATATTCACTTATAGCTCAGGGCAAAACAGAAGGCGTTTTTCAGCTTGAAAGTGCCGGCATGAAGTCATTCATGAAAGACCTTCAGCCTACATGCCTTGAAGACCTTATAGCCGGTATTTCACTTTACAGACCAGGCCCTATGGACTTTATACCTAAGTATGTAAAAGGTAAAAACGACAAAGGAAATATAGTATATACCCATGAGTCACTTAAAAACATACTTGAGCCAACATACGGCTGTATAGTATACCAGGAGCAGGTTATGCAGATAGTTCGTGACCTTGCAGGCTACAGCCTTGGCAGAAGTGACCTTGTACGCCGTGCTATGAGCAAGAAAAAGGCTTCTGTTATGGCAGAGGAGCGAAAAAACTTTGTATACGGCACAGAAGACGGTACAGTTCCCGGCTGTGTTAAAAATGGCATAAGTGCAGAGGTTGCTGAAAAAATATTTGACGAAATGACAGACTTTGCAAAGTATGCCTTCAACAAAAGTCATGCTGCCTGCTATGCTGTTGTTGGGTATGAAACTGCATACCTTAAGACATACTATCCAGTAGAGTTTATGGCGGCTTTAATGACATCTGTAATGGAAAACAGTACAAAGGTTACAGAATATATAGAAGAATGTAAAAAAATGAATATAGAGCTTTTGCCTCCTGACATAAACGAAGGCTTTTCAGGCTTTTCGGTTTCAGATGGCAAAATCAGGTTTGGTCTTGCTGCCATAAAAAGCGTTGGTCAGTCACTTATTAAGGACATAGTTAAAGAAAGAGAAGAAAATGGCAAATTTACTTCTCTTACCAGCTTCCTTAAAAGAATGGAAAAGTACGACCTTAACAAAAGAGCCATTGAAAGCTTTATAAAAGCAGGCGCTTTTGACTCATTTGGAGGCAAAAGAAGCGTATACATGGCTGCTTATAAAGGCGTTATGGACGGCATTTCTCAAAACAGGAAAAACAATATAGAAGGTCAGATGAACCTTTTTGACATGGGTGCAGAAGAAGAAAATACTTCTGACACAGATGATTTTATGGATATTGATGAATACGACCATAAAGACATGCTTGCCATGGAAAAAGAGGTTTTGGGCATATATGTAAGCGGTCATCCTCTTGCAAGGTATGAAGAAATGCTTTCAAGAAAAACATCATGCACCAGCAGGGATTTTTTTGAATTAACAGAAGATGACCAGTATGAAAGAAATGTAAAAGACGGTGAAAATATTGTTTTTGGAGGTCTTATAGCCGACAAAACAATAAAATATACAAAAAACAACAAAGTAATGGCTTTTTTAAAAATAGAAGATATTTACGGCTCTGTTGAAACAGTTGTTTTCCCTAACATATATTCAAAGTATCAGGATATACTTAAAGAAGATAATGTTGTCATTGTTAAAGGAAAAGCTGACATATCAGAGGGAGAAACGGGCAAAATAATATCAGATGAGTTTGCTCTTTTGGAAGAAGAAAACGAAAATACCAAAAAAGTACTTTTCCTTAGGGTTAAGGATATGAATGAGCTTAACAGCATAATTCCTATGCTTAAAATTTCAGGAGGAAGTACAGCAGTTAAAATAAGAGTTGTGTCCACAGGCAAAATGCTTATGGCACCTAAGGACTGTTTGGCAGATACAAGTGAAGAGTTTTTAAATAAGCTTAAAAATATGTTAGGCGAAGAAAATGTTGTTTTAAAATAATAAAATTTGATTATAGAAGAAAAAAGAAAGGAGTCTTTTTGGAAAATGAAAAGAACTAAAATTGTTGCAACCCTTGGTCCAGCTACAGATTCAGTTGAAAAAATAAAGGAGCTTATATTAAATGGTATGGATGCTGCCAGAGTTAATTTCTCTCATGGCACATACGAAAGTCATACTGTTCTTATAAATAATCTTAAACAGGCAAGGGAAGAGCTTGGTGCACCTATTCCTCTTATTCTTGACACAAAGGGCCCTGAAATAAGAGTTAAGAAATTTAAGGACAACAAAAAAATATACCTTGAACCAGGTACACACTTTACTCTTACAACAGAAGATGTTGAAGGCGATGAAACAAAGGTTTCTGTTACATACAAAAACCTTGCAAAAGACCTTTCAAAAGAAAGCAGAGTTCTTATTGATGACGGTCTTGTTGAGCTTAAAGTTTTAAACACAACAGACACAGAGGTAGAATGTGAAGTTATAAACGGCGGTTTTGTAAGCTCAAACAAAGGCATCAATATACCTGACGTATATGTAAACCTTCCTGCTCTTACAGAAAGAGACATTGAAGATATTAAGTTTGGTATCAAAATGGGCTTTGACTATATAGCAGCATCATTTATAAGAAGTGCTTCAGACGTTATCAAAATCAGACGTGTACTTGAAGATAATGGCGGTGCCGGTATAAACATTATTTCAAAAATTGAAAACAGAAAAGGCGTTACAAACATAGACGAAATACTTGCAGTATCTGACGGTCTTATGATTGCCAGAGGTGACCTTGGTGTTGAAATACCTCTTCAGGAAGTACCTCTTGTACAGAAAGAGCTTATCAAAAAAGGTAACATGGCTTGTAAACCAGTTATTACAGCAACACAGATGCTTGATTCTATGACTTCTAACCCAAGACCTACAAGAGCTGAAGTAAACGACGTTGCTAACGCTATATTTGACGGTTCTGATGCAATTATGCTTTCTGGCGAAACAGCTCAGGGTAAATACCCAGTTGAGGCTGTATCTACAATGGCAACTATTGCCGAAACTACAGAAGGCAGCATAAACTATGTAAAAAGACTTCTTAATCAGTCTATACAGCAGCAGACAACTACTACAAACGCAGTAAGCTATGCTGCATGTACAACAGCTGCTGAGCTTAAAACAAGCTGTATTGCTACAATAACAAAATCAGGCTTTACAGCAAGAACTATTGCAAGATTTAAACCTGTTTGCCCTATTGCTGCCAGCAGCTTTGAAGAAAGAGTTTGGAGACAGCTTAACCTTGTTTGGGGCTGTAAGCCTGTGCTTTCAAAACAGATTGCTGATGAAAGCAAGATATTTGAGCTTGCTGTTGACACAGCTGTTGAGGCTGGTCTTGCATCAAAAGGCGATACAATTGTAATTGCTGTTGGAGTACCTGTTGGTGTTTCAGGCTCTACAAATACACTTAGAGTTGAAACAGTAGGTGATGTACTTTGTAAGGGCAAAGGCATTGGTAAAAAAATGGCATCAGGTAATGCCAGAATAATTAAATACAGAAAAGAAGCCGACAAAAAATTCAGAGCAGGTGACATACTTGTAACAAGCGATACAACAAACGAGCTTTTACCCTTTGCAAAACAGGCAGGAGCAATAGTTGTTGGTCCTGTTGAAAGCCCTGAAAAATGTCATGCAGGCGTTTTAGGCTGCGTACTTGACATACCTGTTGTTATGTGCGATGTTAAGGTAATAGACCTTATTAAAGACGGAGCAATGATAACTGTTGATGCAGAAAAAGGCTTTGTATATTTAGGTATACCTAAAGAATAAATTATTTAAAGCACCTTCACAAAAGGTGCTTTTTTACATAAATTTTACAAATCCATGTATATAGATTTTACCCTTTTCTAATAGTATATGAATATGTATGTTATTTGTAAAAGTATGCGTTTAAATGGAGGAAAGGTATGTCTATATTTAATGTATTTACCCTTCTGGGCGGACTTGCAATGTTCTTGTTCGGTATGAATGTAATGGGAGAAGCACTTGAAAAACAGGCAGGCGGCAAGCTTAAAAAAATACTTGAAAAGCTTACTTCAAGCCCTGTAAAAGGTCTTCTTCTTGGTGCTGGTGTAACAGCTGTTATTCAGTCTTCATCAGCAACAACTGTTATGGTTGTTGGTTTTGTAAACTCAGGTCTTATGAAGCTTAATCAGGCTGTAGGTGTAATTATGGGTGCCAACATTGGTACAACTGTTACATCTTGGATATTATCCCTTACAGCAATTGAAAGCGAAAGCTTTGTTATGCAGTTTTTAAAACCTGCAACATTTGCACCTATTTTGGCTGCAGTTGGTATTATTTTCTACATGTTTATTAAAAACGATAAAAAGAAAAATGTTGGTCTTGCTCTCTTAGGCTTTGCCGTACTTATGAGTGGTATGGAAAGCATGTCAGGTGCTGTTAAGCCTTTGGCAGAGGTAGAAGAATTTAGACAGCTTTTCGTTCTTTTTACAAACCCTGTTATTGGTGTACTTGTTGGTGCTGTTGTAACTGCTATTATTCAGTCATCATCTGCATCAGTTGGTATTTTACAGGCTCTTTCAACAACTGGCAGTATAACATTTGCAGGAGCTATTCCTGTTATAATGGGTCAGAATATCGGTACTTGTGCTACAGCCCTTATAGCTTCTATTGGTGCTGGTAAAAATGCAAAAAGAGCTTCTATGATTCATTTTTACTTTAACCTTATAGGTACTATTATTTTCCTTATTGTATTTTACACTCTTAATGCAATTATAGGCTTTAGCTTTATTGATGCACCTGTAAATGCTGCAAGTATTGCTGTTGTTCATACTACATTTAACGTTTTTGCAACAGCTGTTATGCTTCCTTTTAACAAGTGGCTTGAAAAACTTGCTTGTATTACAATTAAAGACACTAAAGAAGATGAAGAATTCCAGATGCTTGACGAAAGACTTTTTGCAACTCCTACAGTAGCTGTATATCGTTGCCAGAGCCTTACAAATGCTATGGGTAAAACATCTCTTGAGGCTGTAAGAAAGGCAGTAAGCCTTATTACAAAGGGCTACAGCGAAAAGGTTGCAGAAGAGGTTGTTAAGTTAGAGGATAAGACTGACAACTACGAGGACAAGCTTGGTACTTATATTGTTCAGTTAAATGAGAAAAATCTTTCTGTTGACGACAGCCGTGAAACAGGCAGACTTCTTCACTGCATAGGCGACTTTGAAAGAATTGGCGACCATGCTAAGAACATAAAAGAAGCGGCAGAAGAAATTAATGAAAAGGGAATTACTTTCTCTGAACAGGGTAAGAAAGAAATAGATACTATTTCAAACGCTGTATGTGAAATACTTGAAATGGCTGTAAGTGCATTTGAGAAAAATGACGTTGAGCTTGCAAAGAAAATTGAGCCATTAGAACAGGTAGTTGATATATTAAAAGTTGTTTTAAGAAACAGACACATAGAAAGACTTCAAAAAGGTGTTTGCACAACAGAAACAGGCTTTGTATTTTCTGACATAATTACAAACTATGAAAGAATAGCAGACCACTGTTCAAACATAGCTGTTTGTATAATAGAAACTGATAAAAACAGCTTTAGTACTCATGAGTACCTTGATACACTTAAAAAATCACATGATTATGAGTTCGAATCACTTTTTGAAGCATATAAGAAGAAATACGCTTTATAATTTAAATGGAGTGTGATTAGACCATGATTTTTATTGTTGAGGATGACGAAAACATAAGAGAAATGGAAAGCTATGCCCTTAAAAACAGCGGTTTTGAGGTGTTTGGCTTTGCAGACGGCAAAAGCTTTTTTGACGCTCTTGAAAAAAGAAATCCTCTTCTCATTGTACTTGATATAATGCTTCCTGGAGAAGACGGTATGGAAATACTTAAAAAAATAAAAACTACTGCCAAAACAAAGAACATTCCTGTAATTATGGTTACAGCCAAGACATCTGAAATAGATGTTGTAAAAGGTCTTGATAATGGTGCTGATGACTATATTACAAAGCCTTTTGGCATTATGGAGTTTATATCAAGGGTAAAAGCCGTTTTAAGAAGAGCTTTAAAACAGGAGAAAGACGGCTTTGTATTCCATGAGATATACATGGATGATAAAAAAAGAACTGTAACAGTAGGCGGCACTGCTTGCGAGCTTACATTTAAGGAGTATGAGCTTCTTAAATATTTTATGAGCAACGAAGGTATAGTTCTTTCCAGAGAAATGATTATGGATAAAGTATGGGGTACGGACTTTGAAGGCGAAAGCCGTACTCTTGATATGCATATAAAAACCCTCAGACATAAGCTTGGAGATGCCGGCGGGTATATTAAAACTGTACGAAATGTTGGATATAAACTGGAAACACTTTAAAACAGCATATATATAAGCGGTGATATGTTTTGAAAGAAAAAATAAGCAGAAGAATGTTCTTTATGGGCATTATTTCTCTTGTGCTTACTATTGTAATGGCTATATGGGTGTTTTATGGCGTGTTTGAAAAGCAGCAGAAAGAAGATATACAGCTTCACTGTCGTCTGCTTAAAAAAATATGTCAGGAAATAGACTCATATGATGAGCTGGATAGATATGTAGAAGACGAAATGCGTGTTACCATTATTTCTCCTGACGGTAATGTCCTTTATGACAGCGGTGCCGATGAAGGACAAATGGAAAACCACGGCGACAGAACAGAGGTTGAGGAAGCCTTTGAGCATGGCGTAGGCGAAACATTAAGACATTCTGACACACTTGGATATGACACATATTATTATGCTCTTTTGCTTGATACAGGTGATGTGTTAAGGCTTTCAATGGATGTAGATACAATGTATCAAAGCTATAATAATGCACTTCCTGGCATTATTATTGTGGCAGCTCTTGTTATGATTATTTCAATACTTTTTTCAGTGCTTCTTACAAAGAGCCTTGTAAAAAATAAAAAAAAAATGGCTGAAAACATAGAAGATATTGATAAAGACGTGCCATATAAAGAGCTTAAGCCTTTTGCTCTTGCTGTTAAGGACTATCAGACAAAAAAAGAACAGCATGCCAATATTCGCCATGAGTTTACGGCAAATGTAAGCCATGAGCTTAAAACGCCTTTAACAAGCATTTCTGGCTATGCCGAAATGATTGAAACAGGTATTGCAAAAGAAAGCGATATTAAAGTTTTTGCTGGTAAAATACGCCTTGAGGCAGGCAGACTTTTAAATCTTATAGGTGATATACTTCGTCTTAGTGAGCTTGACGAAACAACAAGCGAGCTTGTTATACAAAAAGAAAATGTTGACCTTATGGAGGTTATAAAAAACACAATTAACCTTCTTAGTTTTAAAGCCGAAGAGGCAGGTATAAACCTTTACATGACAGGTGAGCCTACATTTGTATATGGTAATGCAAGAATGCTTGAAGAGCTGGTGTATAATCTTTGCGATAATGCCATTAAGTATAACAAAAAAGGCGGTTTTGTACGCTGTCATGTGGGCAGAAATGACGGAAAGCCAGAGCTTATTATACGTGATAACGGTATTGGTATATCAACAGAGCATCAGGACAGAGTTTTTGAAAGATTTTACAGAGTTGATAAAAGCCGAAGCAAAGCAACAGGCGGCACAGGTCTTGGTCTTGCCATAGTTAAGCACATAGCCATAAACCATAACGCTAAAATACGAATGAAAAGTGCTCTTGGCAAAGGGACTGAAATAAGAGTTATATTTGGATAAGAATATTTTATTTTCGGCAATAAAAATACATATAATTGTATGGATACAATGTTATTAAAGGACACTTATAGTGTCCTTTTTGTTTGAATTGGATTTTATAATTTGGTATTATTATTTTAGTCTTAATAGGGAGGTGTTTTTATGGTAAAGAAAATAGCGGCTTTAAATGATTTGTCAGGTTTTGGAAAATGCTCTCTTTCTGCGGCTATTC
>CALWHO010000077.1 GCA_944380405.1 uncultured Lachnospiraceae bacterium | reverse complement strand
CCTCATACGGGGCGGAAGTTGTTGAAAAGGCAGACTATTCATTTCCACTTATAATACTTGATGTAAATATGCCTGAAAAGTCAGGCTTTTTTGCCTGCTCAGAAATACGAAATAAAACACTTGCACCTATACTTTTTCTTACAGCCAGAACACAGGAGTCAGATAAAGCAATGGGCTTTTCAGCAGGAGGAGACGATTATATTTCAAAACCTTTTTCAAACTCAGAGCTGCTTTTAAGGGTAAAGGCTCTTATAAGACGCTACTGCCAGTATGGAAATAAGGCAGCTATTGAAAGTAAAAAAATAATTAAAATAGACGACCTGGAAATAAACACCGAAGAAAAATCAGTTTCAAAAAATGGTAAAATAATATCTCTTACATCTACCGAATACGATATTTTGGAGCTTTTGGCTTCAAACAGAAAAAAAGTATTTTCAATGGAAAATATATATAACAGTATTTGGAATGACTCATACATGGCTGTATCTGATAATGCCATTATGGTTCATATTAAAAACTTGCGTAAAAAAATAGAAGATAACCCACGAAATCCAATATATTTAAAAACATCTTGGGGAAAGGGGTATTATATTGAATAAAAAAAGACCTTCTAAGCTTATATTCATATTAGGTGAATATATTGTATTTTCATTTCTTTGCAGCTTTGCAACAATACTTTTTTTAATATGGGCATCAGGAGTAATTACAGAAAACTATATTGATGCCACAAATGCATATGTTGATATGGCTACAAGATATGCTTTAAACACAATAACATTTTCAGCAGGAGTTTTTATGTTTGTGTTTTCTCTGGCAGTTCTTCTACGCAATAAATTTTCATACATGATAGAAATAAGTAATGCCGTAGAAGAAATGGAGTCAGGCAATCTTTCAAAACGCATAGATATAAAAGGCAATGATGAACTTACAGACCTGGCAGTAAGCATAAATAAATTTGCTCAGACAATGGAAGATAATATCGCCCTTTCAAATCGCCTTAAAGAAGAACAGTTTAATACTGTAGCTTCTCTTTCACATGATATAAGAACACCTCTTACATCTGTAATGAGCTATCTTCAGTTTATTCGTGATGGAAATTATAAAGATGATATACAGCTAAAAAGCTATGTTGATAAAGCATATGAAAAGTCCTACAGAATTAAAGAAATGTCAGACCAGCTTTTTGAAAGCTGTAAATCTCACGAAGAAATAAAAACATCAAAGGAAAAAGTAAACTGTAAAAGCTTTATTGAGCAATTCTTTTTCGAAATTGAAGATTATCTTGAAAATTCAGGCTTTGAAACGTCAATGTTTGTAGACGATAACTGTAAAAACTATATTATGTATGTAAACACAGAAAGTATTCCGAGAGTTTTTGATAACATACTTTCAAATATAGAAAAGTATGCTGATAAAAACTTTCCTGTTATTTTTTCTGCTGATGTTAAAGAAAATACACTTTATGTAATACAAAAAAATACGTCCGTTTCTCATTCAGAAAAAAGAGATATAGAAAGTAATCTTCTTGGCCTTAATAATGTAAAAAAAGTACTTTCAGAAGTAAACGGCAATATGTCAGTATCGGAAGAAAATAACGTATTTTCTTTAGAAATTACAATTCCTCTTTATAAATCTACAGAAAATCTTTAGATTTAACACAATAAAATATACAGAAAAATGCCTTATTATGTACTCATAGAAAACAAACAACTAAAAAAACTGCTTAAATAAATAATAAAAAGTAGTTGAGTACAGAAAGGAGAATTTTTATGGCAATTGGAATTTTATTTTTAATGTTTGTAGTAATGGGAATTATATCAATAGTAGGTTCAGTACTTCTTTTTATTTTAAAAAGTGAAAAAGCAAATAATATACTTCTTGTACTTATGACAGCATATAGTATTATAATTGCTTTTATCTCATCAACTGCACAGCCTTCAAACTATGTTTCACAGCAGATCATATCATGGATAATAGCATTTGTGGCAGTTGCAGGCACAGCCTATAAATTCATAACAAAAAAACAGTCAGTAATAAGCAACTTAATGGTAGCTGCATCTGTTTTAGGTGGAATTGGCTATCTCTTCCTTTTCTAAAATAATAAAATCTCCCCATAATAAGGCTCTTATTTTTAACATAAAGTAAGAGCTTTATTTTTTGCACCATAAAATGCAACACAAAAAATAAAACCCCTTGAAAAATCAAGAGGTTAACACTGCGGAAGATGGGACTTGAACCCACACCACCACTGAAGGGACAGGAATCTGAATCCTGCGCGTCTGCCATTCCGCCACTTCCGCATAAGTAAATATTTGCCTATAAAATTATACAGTCTTTTATGCCTTAAGTCAATATTTTGCTTTTCTTAAACATTTTATTTATTTTTTATATTTTTATTATTTTTTCTTGACAATATACCTGTATAGGTATATTATATTTATTGCAGTTTATGTGTGCGTAGCTCAGCTGGATAGAGCGTCTGACTACGGATCAGAAGGCCGCGTGTTCGAATCATGTCGCACACATTAAATAAAAACCGACTTGTATATGCAAGTCGGTTTTTATTTTGTGTTTTAATTGTGTCCTGTATAAAAGGAGAGATAAAAAATGTCCCAATTAAGAAAAATATACTTTGCCCGCCTTTTTTGGCGTATTGCAGTATTTGCAATATGTATTTACATAGGTGTGTATTATAAAAACTTATTTTCTGTTCTTGATGGCTTAAACTTTTTTAAATCATTTTCTCCACTGCATATTTTATGGATAATATGGATTTTTGATATGCTTGTTCAAATTGTGCCTGTAAATGCCAAAACATCAATAGGCTCACAAAAGCTTTTTTCAAGATGCTTTAAAGCCTCTCATAAAAAAATAGATTATGAAGCTTTAAAAAATTATATATCATCATCAACAAAATCAGCATATAAAATTTTTGTACTTTGGGCTGTTTTAATAGCCTTAATAGGAGTACTTTATAGCTTAAATTTAATTGATAAAATACAACTTTTTTTAATTACTTTGTTTTTTTATGTGTGTGATGTTATATGCGTAGTTATATGGTGTCCTTTCCGCCTTATAATTAAAAATCGATGCTGCACTACATGCCGAATATTTAACTGGGACCATATAATGATGTTTTCTCCACTTATATTTATGGGCGGATTTTTTGCAAACTCACTTGTTTTAATGTCATTTGCTGCGTGGCTCATTTGGGAAGTATCTGTAATGCTTTATCCGGAAAGATTTTGGGAACACTCCAATGAAACTTTAAAATGCTCAAAATGTACAGATAAACTTTGTACTCAATACTGTAAAAATAATATAAAAAATAGACTGTAGAAAAATCTATTTTTTAAAATTGTGTTTACTGCGGAAGGGTTTGGGGAACGAAGCGTTCTCCAACTGGAATCCGCAGTCGGAATTTA
>CALWHO010000076.1 GCA_944380405.1 uncultured Lachnospiraceae bacterium | reverse complement strand
TCAATAATTTTTACAGCAAACTCCTTTGGCGTAAGTGATGATGATTTTAAATAGTGGGTTATATCCATAAATACCTCATCTATGGAATATACATGTATATCCTCCGGCGAAACATGCCTCATATATATGCTGTATATATAGGCACTTTGTTTTATGTAATAAGCCATTTGAGGAGGTGCAACAATATAGTCCACAGCCATTTGAGGATTGTTATAAAGCTCTTTTGTATCATAAGACGACCCAACAAGCTTTTTATCAGGAAGCTGCATCTGTCTTTTATAATTAATTTCTTTTATCTTTTCGATTACTTCAAAAAGCCTTGGTCTTGATGGTATTCCCATTGATTTTAAAGAAGGCGAAACAGCAAGACAAATAGTTTTATTTGTTCTGCTTTCATCAGCCACAACAAGATTTGTTGTAAGTGGGTCAAGACCTCTTGCAACACACTCTGCCGATGCATAATAAGACTTTAAATCAATGGCAATATATACTCTTCTTGTATTATCCATAGAGCACCTCCAAGGAAAATATAAGAACATATGTTCTTATATTTATTTTATATCCTTTTGCTGTTTCGGTCAATATGAAAAATTTTACAAATAAAAATACGGTCTGCCATAAGCAAACCGTATTTTTATTAATTTTATGCTGTTTCATCGTCACTTTCAAACTGTGAGTTATAAAGTGAATAATAAAATCCGCCTTTTTCAAGAAGCTCTTCATGTGTACCCTGTTCAACAATATCGCCATCATTAAGAACAAGTATAATATCGGCATTTTTAATTGTTGAAAGCCTGTGGGCAATTATAAAGCTTGTTCTGCCTTCCATAAGGTTATCCATAGCTTTTTGAATAAGTATTTCTGTTCTTGTATCTACAGAGCTTGTAGCTTCGTCAAGTATAAGAATTTTATTATTTGCAAGTATAGCTCTTGCAATAGTGAAAAGCTGTTTCTGACCTTGAGAAATATTTGTAGCATCTTCATTAAGCTCCATGTTATATCCGCCAGGAAGAGTTCTTATATATCTGTCTATATGAGCAGCCTTTGCAGCTTCATAAACCTCTTCGTCTGTAGCATCAAGTCTGCCATATCGTATGTTTTCCATAATACTGCCTTTAAAGAGCCAAGTATCCTGTAAAACCATACCAAAGGCTTCTCTAAGCTCACTTCTGTCAAAGTCTTTTACATTATATCCGTCAATTTTTATGCTGCCTTCTGTAACATCATAAAATCTCATAAGAAGCTTTATAAGTGTAGTCTTACCTGCTCCTGTAGGTCCTACAATGGCAATTTTCTGTCCGGCTTTAACATGAGCACTGAAATCCTTAATTATAATTTTGTCCTTGTTATATCCAAATTTAACATGGTCAAAATCAACATCGCCTTTAATTTCAGATGCTGTAAATTTTCTTGTAACTTCTTTTCCGTCAATAACTTCTGTAACAGTTGCATGATTTTCTGCTATCTGGTCTTCTTCGTCTTCTTCAAGGAAGTTAAATACTCTTTCAGCAGCAGCAGCCATTGACTGAAGCATATTTGAAACCTGTGACATCTGGTTTATAGGCTGTGTAAACTGACGTACATACTGTATAAATGACTGTATATCGCCAACTTCTATTACTTTTCTTATGCTTAAATATGCACCTGCAACAGCTACAGCACAGTAACCAACATTACCTATAAATGCCATAACTGGCTGCATAAGACCTGATATAAACTGGCTCTTCCAAGCTGAGTCATAAAGTATGTCGTTATTTTGTTTAAACTCTTTTGTAACCTCTTCTTCTCTGTTAAAGAGCTTAACTATGTTGTGACCGCCAAAATATTCCTCAACCTGACCATTAACTTCACCAAGGTAGTTTTGCTGTGCCTTGAAGTATTTTTGTGAGTGACCAACTATGTTTTTAACTACAAATGCTGATACAGGAAGTATTAAAATTGCTATAAGTGTCATAAGTGGGCTTATGCTAAGCATCATAATAAGCACACCTATAATAGTTGAAACACTTGTTACAATCTGTGTTACTGTCTGGTTTAAGTTAGTACCTAATGTATCAACGTCGTTAGTAATAATTGAAAGTATATTTCCGAATGTTCTTTTGTCATAGAAATTCATAGGAAGTCTGTTTATTTTTTCGGAAATTTCTTTTCGCATATTATATGCTGTTTTCTGTGCTACAGCTGTCATTATAATACCCTGTATAAGTGAAAACAGCCAGCTTACCGCATAAAGACATATAAGAGTAAGAAGTATAGAGCCTATTTTTTCTAAATCTACGCCACTTCCGCCATTAAACTTACTGATAACACCGTTATAAACTTCTGTTGTTGCACGGCCCAAAACTTTAGGACCCATAACATTAAATATTGTACTGCCTGCTGCAAATATAATTACCATTACAAGTGCAAAATGGTATTTTGAAAGATACTTAATAAGTTTTTTAATAGTGCCTTTAAAATCCTTTGCCTTTTCAACAGGGCCGCCTCCTGGACCGCCTGGACCTCTGCCCATTCCGGGGCCTCCCATATGCCTTCTTGGTGCATTATTCATTTTGTTTTCTGACATATTTCTTCCCCTCCTATCAGCTTATTTTGCCCTCAAGCTCGCTTTTTGAAAGCTGGCTTAATGCAATCTGTTTATACTGTTCATTTGTCTTTAAAAGCTCCTCGTGAGTACCTATACCAACAATTCTGCCTTCATCAAGAACTATTATTTTTTCTGCATGAAGTATAGTGCTTATTCTCTGAGCAACTATAATAACTGTGGCATTACCCACCTGTTTTTTAAGGGCACTTCTTAAAACTTTATCTGTTCTGTAGTCAAGGGCAGAAAAACTATCGTCAAATATATAAACTTCTGGATCTTTGGCTATGGCTCTGGCTATGGCAAGTCGCTGTTTCTGACCACCTGAAACGTTGCTACCACCTTGAGCAATATGAGAGTCATATCCTTCTTCTTTGGCATTTATAAAGTCCTCTGCCTGAGCTGTTTTTGCAGCCATTTCCATTGTGCTTTCATCGCCTTTTCCACCGAAAAGTATGTTGCTTTTTATTGTACCTGAGAAAAGCACACCCTTTTGAGGCACAAATCCAATGTGATCTCTAAGGACTTTCATATCCATATCTCTTATGTCTACACCATCAAAAAGTATCTGTCCTCCTGTAACGTCGTAAAGACGAGGTATAAGGTTTACAATTGATGACTTACCACTACCAGTGCTGCCTATAATAGCTGTAGTCTCACCTGGCTCTGCTGTAAATGAAATATCAGTAAGAACATTTTCTTCTGAATCCTCATAACTAAAATCAACATTTCTAAACTCTATTCTGCCTGTAATCTTTTCAGGCACAACAGGGTTTTCAGGATTATGAATTTCGTTTTCAGTACGAAGCACTTCTTCAACACGAGTTGCTGCAACAGCTGCACGAGGAAGCATAATGCTTATAATTGTTATAAAAAGGAAAGACATTATAATCTGCATAGCATAAGATATAAACGCCATCATATCGCCAACCATAATGCTGCCTTCGTTAGCGCCCTTTGCACCAAAAAATACAATAAGCACTGATGTGGCATTCATTATAAACATCATTGAAGGCATCATAAATGTCATTGCCCTGTTTGTAAAAAGCTGTGTTTTCATAAGAGTAGTATTGGCATCATCAAAACGCTTTTCTTCATACTTTTCTCTGCTGAATGCTCTTATTACAGAAATACCTGTAAGTATTTCTCTTGCAACAAGGTTAAGCTTATCTACAAGGGTCTGCATAATTTTAAACTTAGAAAGTGTAAGAGTCATAAGCACTGCAACAATGCTTAAAAGTACAATAACTGCAAGAGCTATTATCCAGCTTAAAGAAACGTTAGTCTTTAAAGCCATAATAATACCGCCAATACCCATAGCAGGTGCAAAAAGCACTATTCTAAACATCATGACAGTAACCATCTGTATCTGCTGAATATCGTTTGTACATCTTGTAATAAGTGATGCAGTTGAGAAATTACCCATTTCTCTGTTTGAAAAACCAAGAACCTTTTCAAAAACCTTGTATCTTAAATCACGGCTTGTTCTGCCTGCAATAAGTGAAGCAAAAAGACCTACACAGCCGCCAGCAATCATTGCCATAAAAGCAAGACAAACCATAATAAAGCCCTTCTGCTTAACATAGTTCATCTGTATGGCATTCATGTCCATGCCCATCTGCTCATACATGCCTTTAACAAGAAGTATTGCTGCACTTTCCACATTGTCGTCTGATGAAGCTGAAAGCATATTTATTGTGTTATCCCTAAATTCTAAAGCTTCGTCAGAAGAAAGAGAAAGTATATCTTCTTCACTCATGTCTTCAAGGGCTGTGCCTAAAACAGCAGCAGGCTCTAAAAGCATGTCGTTAAGACTTTCTTTTTCATCCTTATCTATTGTTTCATTAAGTACATAAGCATCTTCATTAAGACCAATGCTTTCTGCACTTTCAATGGTGTAACTGCTGTCAAAAGCATTTATTTCTTCATCAGTCATAAATACTTTCATCATTTCAACATAGCCTTCGTCGTAATATTTTTCGGCTGCATATTCTATACCGCCAAACTGGATACCATTATTAACTATTGATGATGTAAACCTTGGTAATATAAGCTCACCGCATACCTGCACCAAAAGGAAACATACAACAAGTATCATAAAGTACCAATATTTTTTAGCATACTTAAGTATAATTAACATTCCTTAAATCACCACCTTGTCATTTTCTAAAAACTGTAATATCTCTTCGCCTATATCAAGGAATGTTGACATTTTTTCTTCACCTATAGCTTCTACTATGGCTTCAATTTTTTTATCTCTTTCTTTCTTTGCCTGAGCTAAAATATTTCTTCCTTTATCTGTAAGGGTTATATACACAACTCTCTTATCGTTTTTGCTGTATCTTCGCTCTATATATCCCTTTTCTTCAACAGTTTTTATCTGTTTTGATGCAGCAGAAATACTGCTTCCTGTAAGCTCTGCTATTTCAGAAGGCTTTATTCCTTCATAATTTTCGCCTGAAGAAGCCTCATGCTTTTTTATTACAATAAGCATAAAAAACTCACTTCTGTAAAGACCTCCCGTTGGAACACTTGGCTTATTTATCATATGAATTTTTTTCATAAAAGAATTAAATCTGTAAGACACATCTTGCCCCATACTTTCGCACCTCCTTTATTGAACATATCAATAGTTGAACTGTTCAACTATTTTAGTATATAATGCCGCACATGTCAATATATACGTTAAACAGTTAAAAATTATTTAACAATTAAATAAAAAAACTGTATTGTTTTTATATTTACAATACAGTTTTAAAAGTTTTAATCTATACAGTTTTTATGTGGTCTGTAGCCTGCATCTTCTGCTTCTTTTGCAGAAGAAAACTCTATTTGATTTTTCTCATCAGGAAGTGTTGAGCAGTAAGGGCTATGGTAAACCTTTGTATTTTTGTTTCCTATAACTTCGCTTAGTATAGCATCTTCTGTAGCAGAATTTGTATTTTCGCTATTTCCAGCTGTGTTTTGTGATAAATCAACACTGCTTTTGCCTGCATTTGTTTCAACATTAATTGTGTTTCCGTCTGTTGATACTATAACTGTTCCATCTTCATCAGTTCTATATACATTCTGACTGTTTGAATTAATTCTTTCCATAGCCTCATCAGATGGAAGATTATACTCATTATTTTCACCAACACTTATTACAGACACGGCAGGACTTACTGCCTCCAAAAATTCTTCTGTGCTGGCAGTTTTAGAACCATGATGCCCAACTTTAAGAACATCAGAGTCTAAATCATATCCCATTGAAAGCATATCTTTTTCAGAAGCTTTTCCTGCATCACCTGTAAAAAGAAAACTTACATCGCCGTATGTCATTTTAAGCACAACTGAATAATCGTTGTAGTCGCTGTAACCATCGCCTATAGGTCCAAATACTTCAAAGCTTGCACCGCCTGCTTCAAATGTATCACCATATTTTGCAATTACTTCTTCTGTGCCTGTTTCTTCTATGGCATAAAGCATATTTGTGTAAAGTGTGCTGTCGTAGTCCTCATAAGGTCGTATTATGCTGCCTACATTAAAGTTTTCCAAAATTTCTTTCATACTGCCTATGTGGTCAGCATGACCATGAGTTGCCACAGCAAATGAAATATCACTTTGACCCATACTATTTATATAATCAACAACAAATTCTCTGTCGTCAGTATCGCCAGAGTCTATAACTGCACAGCTGCCGTCTGGAAATTTAATATACTCAAAATCTGCCTGTCCCACATCAACAAAATGCACCTGAAGCATACCTTCAGTATTGGCAGAAGATGTAATATTAATATTATCTGTTGCCTCTGCCGGTGCACAGCCAAAAAGAAGAACTGCAGAAAGTAATTGTGCCGCTAAATTTCTAATCATAAATTATTTATTAAAAGGCTCTCTAACTATGTCCTCAACCATTTTGTGAAGACTGCCCATTTCCTCCTTGCTTATATTTTCCATATAAATTGGGTCGTGTATATAAAGATGAACATCACCCTTTTTAAGTATGTTGCCGTTGCCTTCGTAAATATCAGATGTACCCATTATTGTAAGTGGTACAATAGGCACTCCTGATTTTATGGCAAGCTTAAAGCTTCCTGCTTTAAATTCGTGTATTTTGCCGTCACGGCTTCTTGTGCCTTCTGGGAATATAAGAAGGCTTTTGCCGTTTTTAAGCATTTTAATACCTTCAATTATAACCTGAAGCTGCTGCTTCATGTCGCTTCTATCCATAAAAAGACAGTTTATTTTTCTCATCCATTTACTGAGCATAGGTATTTTTTCCAGCTCAACTTTGGCAATGAAGCCAAAAGGCTTATTAATTTTTGCTAAAAGAACAGCAAAGTCAAGGTTACTCATGTGGTTACAGATAAAAAGCACGTTTCTATCCGGCAGATTTTCTCCACCATGGACATAAACAGTAGCTCCTGTTTCCTTAATTCTGTTTACACACCAGTTTTTTACTGTTTTTGTAACTTCTTTTTCGTAAGCCTCTTCGCCTTCTTTTTCCTTCAGTCTTTCAACTCTTGCCGAAACAGGCTCAAGCATAACAAGACCTATAAAAAATTTAATATAAAACCATAATGTTCTAAACAAATCATTTCACCGCCTATAAATTTATTTAAATTATATTTTATTATAAATCTCTTATTAAAACAAGTAAATGACACCAAAGGTTATAAATTTATGAAATTACACTTGTTAAAGAATGTAAAATATAATAAAATATAATGATGTAATTATAAGAGAAATATATTCAGCCGAAAGGAGAAATTATAAATGGCTAAGGATAAAAAACTTGTTGCTGCCATTACAGATATGGAGCAGGATTTTCCTCAGTGGTATACAGACGTTGTTAAAAAAGCCGAGCTTACAGACTATTCCAGCGTTAAAGGCTGTATGATTATAAAACCATACGGTTATGCCATTTGGGAGCTTTTACAAAAACAGCTTGATGAAAAATTTAAAGAAACAGGTCACGAAAACGTATACATGCCTATGTTCATTCCTGAAAGTCTTCTTCAGAAAGAAAAAGACCATGTTGAAGGCTTCGCACCAGAGGTTGCATGGGTTACACATGGTGGCGAAAACAAGCTTCAGGAAAGACTTTGTGTTCGTCCTACTTCAGAAACTCTTTTCTGCGACCATTACAGCAATATAATTCAGTCTTACAGAGACCTTCCAAAACTTTATAACCAGTGGTGCAGCGTTGTAAGATGGGAAAAAACAACAAGACCATTTTTAAGAACAATGGAATTTTTATGGCAGGAAGGTCATACAGCTCATGCAACAGCAGAAGAAAGCCAGGAAGAAACAATCCGTATGCTTAATGTATACGCAGACTTCTGCCGTGACGTACTTGCAATACCTGTTATAAAAGGCGAAAAAACAGAAAAAGAACGTTTTGCAGGTGCTAAGGCAACATACACAATTGAAAGCCTTATGCATGACGGTAAAGCTCTCCAGAGCGGTACTAGCCATAACTTCGGCGATGGCTTTGCAAAAGCCTTCGGTATTCAGTACACAGACAAGGACAACAAGCTTCAGTATGTTCACCAGACATCATGGGGCGTTACAACTCGTCTTATTGGCGCCATAATAATGGTTCATGGTGATAACAGCGGTCTTGTGCTTCCTCCAAGAATTGCACCTACACAGGTTATAATAGTTCCTGTTCAGATGCAGAAAGAAGGCGTTATTGAAAAGGCACAGGAAATTAAAGAAAAACTTTCAAAGGTTGCAAGAGTTAAAATTGACCTTACAGATAAATCACCGGGATGGAAGTTTAGCGAATACGAAATGAAGGGTGTTCCTATCCGTCTTGAAATTGGACCTAAGGATATTGAGAAAAATCAGGTTGTACTTGCTCGTCGTGATACATCAGAAAAAATATTTGTTTCAATAGACGAACTTGAAGAAAAGATACCTGCTCTTCTTGATGATATTCATAACTCACTTCTTGCAAAAGCTACAAAGAACCGTGACGAAAAAACATACGTTGCAAGAAACCTTGACGAATTTATTGACACTGTAAACAATAAACCAGGTTTTGTAAAAGCTATGTGGTGCGGTGACAGAGCTTGTGAAGACAAGATTAAAGAACTTACAACAGCTACTTCAAGATGTATTCCTTTTGAGCAGGAAGAAATTTCAGACACATGCGTATGCTGTGGCAAAAAAGCAAAACATATGGTTTACTGGGGTAAAGCATATTAATAAACTAAAAAAAAAGCTGTATATTAAAAATATACAGCTTTTATATTTTAGAAAAAGTTATTTTTTAAATTATATATAGGGCGGAAGGGTTTGGGGAACAAAGAGTTCTCCAACTGGAATCCGCAGTCGGAATTCATTTCCGACGAGGAAAAGCAGGAGTTTCAAGG
>CALWHO010000075.1 GCA_944380405.1 uncultured Lachnospiraceae bacterium | reverse complement strand
TTATCAAAAACAAGTTTACATTCTTCCAATGTCATATCAAAATTATTATATTCAGCCATTTCACTCCTCCTCTCAAAAAAATTATAACATATATGTATTTGCTGGTGGCATATAAAAAATATTATTGAGGAGGTAAAACTTAAAATTTGATGTAAATATATAAAAAATCACCTCTTAAATCATATAAAGAGGTGATTTTTTGGGACAATAATTTATTTATTGGGGGATTTGTTAACTAACTATAAACACATTGACTTATAAATCAAGTCGCCACACTGGATAGTTGCCACAGGTACAATAAGCTTGTTTCCTTTTAAAGGATTTCTGTGTGCATCTATAAAATTAACGTCCGTATCTTTAATATCAATAATAGCAATATCTGCAATACTCCCTACAGAAAGACTTCCTGCTTCATTTTCCATTTTCATTACTTTAGCTGGATTTTCCGTAACTCGTTTTATAATTTCCTTAAAATCCATACCTAATGCTAAAAATTTAGACATTATATATGGTAATCCAGTTCCAACGTATTCTGCTAAATAATTCATACTTGATACATCAGAACATATTACATCTGGATAAAATCCTTCTTCAATGGCTTTTTTTGCCACTTCAAAAGAAAAGTTATTTTTTCCAGAAGCAGCATCCATTATTACTCCTCGTTTTTGAGCTTCATACGCTGCTTTTTTAACCCTTCCATCTTTATCAAGTATAGTTTCATCAAAACCTTGATATACATGACAATATATATCATCTTTTCTTAAAAGATTAAGAACTTCTTCCTGTGGAATTGTTGTTGCTGTAACATGTACCACAAGTCTTGTATTAAGCTTTTGTGCAAGATTTAAACTTGCTTTAAGTATTTCAATACCTTTTGAACCCACCACCTCATCACTAAGGCGAAGTTTAAGACCCATAATTTCATTCTTATCCAAATCAAAAGCCTTATAAAAACTATCAAAGTCCCATTTTTCTGGACAAATTATTTCTGGATGCTGAAATGTAATAAGCCCTTCTGGACTTACATTAATAAGCATTTTATGCCTTACTCTGCTGCCTCTCATCATCTCTATAAAAGAACGATAATTTGAAACACCGCAGCTTCCGCCTTCACCTACTGTTGTAACGCCATAAGGAAGCATTACTATATCTGCTGGTATTCCTAAGTCACAACCTTTATTGAAGACATGAACATGTGAATCTATAAGACCAGGCACTACATATAATCCCGAAGCATCTATTGTTCTAACAGCTTCAAATTCACCTTGAAACTCAACAATTCTTCCATTTTTAACATAAATATCTTTTATTTCGTCAACATTATTTGCTGTATCAATAACATGACCATTTTTTATACAAATATCGTATTTCATATCATGCCTCCGTTTTCTTTCTAAGTGACATAATTCCCTTTGCTGTCTGGAATACAATTGTACCTATTGTAAGAACTATAAATACACAAGAAATTGGACGTGTAAATATTGTCATAAAATCTCCACTTGCAAATGATAAACCTCTTCTTAAGTTTGTTTCAATAATAGGACCTAAAATAAAGCCTAATACAAACGGTGCCAAAGGATATTTAAATTTATTCATTCCATATCCAAGGAATCCAAATATTAAAAGCGCATATACATCTGAAATACGGTTATTAAGACCAAAAGCACCTATTACAGAAAGCACTATAACAACTGGATAAAGCACATGTTTTGGTATCTTAAGCACATATGTGAATACTCTTATTCCAAAAAACTCAAGAACAAACATAAGTATTGTTGAAACAAAAAGAGCAATAAATATACCATACACAAGACTTCCATTATTTGTAAAAAGAAGTGGACCTGGTGTAAGACCGTGAATCATAAATCCACCAAGCATAAGAGCTGTAACAGCATCTCCTGGAATACCTAAAGTCAGAAGAGGAATTAATGCACCGCCAACAGAAGCGTTATTTGATGTCTCTGATGCAACAATACCGTCCATAATACCTGTACCAAATTTTTCAGGATGCTTTGATGAATTTTTTGCTGCAGCATATGCTATAAGGTTTGATGTGGCTCCGCCAAGACCAGGAAGAATACCAACACCAATACCTATAAGAGCTGAACGTATCATGTTTACTGTCTGATCACAAAATTCCTTAAATGTAAATCCAAGACCCTTTACTTTAAAGTCCATATTTACTTTTTCTGCTGGTGAACGGTCACCTGCCATATCCAAAACTTCTGCAACGGCATACATACCAATAAGAACAGAAAGTATATCAAAACCTGCATCAAGAGCTGAAATTCCAAATGTGAATCTCGGGAAACCATCAATTGGTGCAGCACCTATTGTAGTTACTCCAATTCCCAAAACACCACTTATAAGAGCTTTAAGCATTGAGCCTTCTGAAAGGCTTGATATAATAGTAAGGGCAAAAAGTGATACTGCAAAATATTCAAAAGGACCAAATTTAAGAGCAATATCAGCTATAGGTGGTGCAATAAAAACAAGCACTATAAGACTGAATACTGTACCAATAAATGAATATGTTATACCAATTCCAAGAGCTCTGCCAGCTTCACCTCTTGCAGCCATTGGCGAACCATCAAATGTAGTAGCTATAGATGATGGTGTGCCAGGTATTTTAAGGAGTATGGCGGAAATTAATCCGCCTGATACTCCGCCTATATATATTGCACTTAATAATGATAATCCTTCTATTGGAGTCATACCAAATGTAAGTGGCAATCCTAAAGCAACACCCATAGTTGCAGTAAGACCTGGAATTGCACCAAATATTATACCAAAAACTACACCCAGAACCATCAGAAGTATTACTTTTGCGCTAAGAACAAGTGCTAAACTTTCTAACAGCATAGATCCCATATACTAAACACCTCCAATTTTATCTAAGAATACCTTCTGGTAACATTACATATAACAAATGAACGAATATATACTGAAGAGCTATGGCTCCAATTACAGAAGATACCGCAAATAACACAATCTGCTTAGGTTTTCTTTCTGGAGCAAGTATCAAAAGCTGTAAAAACAGATATATCGCCGTTGTAATGAGAAAGCCTATTTTCTGAAATAAAGCTACATAAACCACAAGCAAAACAGCTGTCATAATAATAGACTTCCAGCTTGTATTTGGTGTTGTTTCCGCCTCTTGGTCAGAAAATACAGCCACTTCTCTCTTTATTTTAATAGAAGACATTACTATCATACATACACTTAATATGAACATAGCACCTGCCACTATTTTAGGAACAAATGCCGCATCTAATGAACCTGAATCTATTATTTGAATAGTTCCGATTTGTGAGAAATAGAATGCGGTAAGGAGCAGAAAAAAGATTCCGGTAATCAAATCCCCATATTTTCTGACAAACATTTGTGATACCTCCTTTTAAGCTACAACTATAAATTACTGAGCAGTCTTCATTAAATCACCATACTGGTTATAGATTTCTTCCATTTCTGCAAAGTATGCATCTGTTTCTTCTGGTGTCATATAATCAGGAGTTGCAAACATTGCATTTGATTCTTCGATAAAATCTGGATTTTCAGAAACTCTCTTAAGTGCATCTGTAAATGTCTGAACAACTTCATCTGGAGTATCTTTAGGCATAAAGAACGCATATTTTCTTGTAAGGGAAATATCAACACCTGCTTCTTTTGCTGTTGGAACACCCTCAATTAAAGGATTTTCTTCTTCAGCAAATATACATAAATATTTCATTTTTCCTGCTGCAACCTGGTCTTTAACAAGTCCATAAGGGAATGCTGAAACATCACTCTGTCCACCAAGCATTGCTGTAATCTGGTCAGCCGCACCACCTGCATCAACGATATTAAGGTCAATACCTGCTTTGTCTTCAAGAACAAGACCAAGAAGTGTTGTAAATGCACCTGCCTGTGTAGCGTAAATAATTTCACCTGGTCTATCCTTTGCATCATCAATTAAATCCTGTAATGTATCATATGGTGCATCAGCAGGAACAACAATACCTGTTGCATCATCACTTACAATAACACCTGCTGTACGGAAATCACTGTATGTATAATCAGCAAGACCAAGAAGCTTGTGGAGAAGCACGTTATTGTGATTAAACATTACTTCATATCCATCTGGTGTTGCATCTTTAACATATTTTGAAGCAACTGTTCCACTGGCACCTGTCATATTTGAAACAACAACAGTCTGTCCAAGTTCTTCTGTAAGATATTTGCTTGCAAGACGTGCATTTAAGTCTGTATCGCCACCTGCTGCATATGGGAGTACAACTTTAACAGTTTTATCTGGATAATTTGAACTGTCAGAAGCGGCTGATGCATCTGCAGATGTTGAAGCTGCCGCACTGCCAGAAGCTGAAGAAGCTGTATCACCAGAGCTGCATCCTGCCATACCCATAACCATAGCTGAAGCTAATAATAAACCTAAACCTTTTCTTAAAAAGTTCTTCATAAAAAAATTCCCCTTTCTTTTACTTTCCCTCTATTACAATAAATTCTGGTCTTTCGCCATTAAGCACATCACAAACAGCTTTTGCTGCAGTAAGAGCCATTTTATCCATAGCCTCATTTGTAAGTGCTGCATTATGCGGCGAAAGAAGAATATTATCCAGTGTAAGTAATGGATTATCACTTTCTGGCGGTTCATCCTCAAAAACATCTGTTGCCGCCATTGATATTTTTCCTGTTTTCAATGCTTCGTATAAGTCATTTTCATCAACCAAAGGACCTCGTGAGCAATTAATAAAAACAGCTGTTTCTTTCATTTTTGAAAATGCTTCTTTATTAAATAAGTGCCTTGTACTTTCCAAAAGCGGCATATGAACACTTACAAAGTCTGACTTTTCCAAAAGTTCATCAAGGCTTTCTGCCACGTCAACATCACAGTTATTTTTGTCAATGTTTACATCATAGGCAAGTATTTTCATACCAAGTCCAAGTTTTGCTTTTTGAGCAACCATTTTTCCTATACGGCCATATCCTGCAATTCCAAGAACCTTTCCAGAAACTTCAGTTGTTTTGAGTTTATTTCTTATGCTGAAGTTTCCTTCTCTTACGGCACTATCCATAAAAGAAATATTTTTTGCACAGCCCATAATAAGTGCTATACAATGTTCTGCAACTGCATTGCCATTTGAAACAGGATCAAATGTAACCCAAATACCTTTTTCTTTTGCTGCCTCAATATCAATGTTGTCATATCCTGCACCATGACGGGCAATAACTTTAATATTTTTACCGCTTTCTATAACTTTTCGGCTGAAATCACCTATTCTGGCTATAATAGCATCACAGTCTTTAGCATCTTCAGCTATTGTATCTGCATCTATGCCTCTGCCATGAATAACCTCACAGCCTTGTTCTTTTAAATAATCCTCACCACATTTTGCTATTGGCTGAGGTAAAAGCACTTTTTTCATAACTTCAACTCATTTCTTTTCTGGCAGTTCTGCTTTTATGCCATATTTTTCTTTTAATTCTATAAGCTCTTCATATGTCTTAATAGGGACAGGAATACCAGTCTGTCTTCTTTCTTTTTCTTTTCTGTATTCAAGTTCTCCCGGCATAAGCATTTCGCCATTTTCTTCCCACATTGGTGTCTCTTTAAGTCTGTCGTAAAATTCTTTCATTCTTTCTGCCATATCCTCTTTTGAAATAATTGCATTTATGTCTATGGCTATAAAGAAATGACCTGTAAGGCTTGGCTCGTCTGGGTTTGCATACATGCTCTTCATCTGATGAGATAATACTCCGCCTGTTATAACACCGGAAAGAATATCAACAACATAAGCAAGACCAAGACCCTTATACCCACCCATAGGAAGAAGGAAACCTTTAAATGCAAGATTTGGATCATCTGTTGGCTTTCCTTCTGGGTCTGTTGCCCAGTCCAGAGGTATTTTTTCTCCGCGTTTAATTGCAAGTGTAAGCTTGCCTCCTGCAACCTTTGAAAGTGCCATGTCAAGGCAGAATGGAAATTCGCCGTATGTAGGAACTGCGATAGCTATTGGGTTATTTCCTGTAACAGGTCTGCTTGCTCCAGGTGCCGTTACAAGAGGAAGTACGTTAGTCATTGCAATTCCGATCATGCCCTTTTCAGCTGCCATTCTTGCATATATGGCTCCCGCACCAAAATGGTTGCTGTTTCTTACGCCAACTGCCGCTATATGATATTTTTCTGCAAGCTCCATGGCTCTTTCCATGGCTCTTTTACCAACAACTATACCTGCTCCTGCATCTCCGTCCATTACTTCAAGAGCACCTGAGCCAGATACTGTTTTAACATCTGGATCAACATGAATTGCACCATTTCTCATTCTTTCAAAATATGCTGGTGCTCTCATACATCCATGAGAAGAAACTCCCCATAAATCAGTATTTACAAGTGCCTTTGCATGAAATGCTGCATCCTCTTCATTCATATCAGCTTTCATAAAAAGCTCTTTTATAAACTCCTCTAAATATTCAGGAGCTACCATAACCTGATGTTCTGCCATTTTTGTCGCCTCTTTCTAAATATGTTTATCTGTTAGGATACTCTTCACGGAATTTACTTACATTATCCATTGCAAGTTTTGCAAGACTAGTTGTATCTGACATAACAACAACATAGCTGTATCCCTTTTCATAAAGTGCCTGTGCTGCTTCAAAGTTTCCTGCAACTGTTCCTAAAAATTTATCTGAAGCAAGAACAGCTTTTTCAATTTTTGCTATAGCATTCTGAACTTCTGGATGTTTAGGGTTTCCAAAATGTCCCATTGATGTAGCTAAATCCATAGGCCCTATAAATATACCATCAAGACCATTTACCTTTACAATCTCTTCGATATTTGCCACTGCCTCTGGTGTTTCCATGGCTGTCATAACAATCATCTGTTCATTAGCATTTTCAAGATAATTATTTCCATTCATGCCATATCCGCCAGCTCTTGGGCTAGGTGCAACACCTCTTATACCTTCAAGAGGATACTTACAAGCCTTTACAGCCATTTCTGCTTCTTCTCTTGTACTTACATAAGGCACTAACACACCATAAAGACCTGCATCAAGTATTTTTTTAATTGCTACAGGGTCATTCCAAGGTGCTCTTGCTAAAGGAGTTACATCAAATTTTGATACTGCCTGAAGCTGACTTATAAGTGTAAGCACATCTCCTGGACCATGTTCCATATCAACCATAACAAAGTCAAAACCTGCTTTACCAAATATTTCAGCTGTTATAGGGCTTGCAGCCTGAAGCCATGCACCAATTGTTTTCTTTCTTTCTTTTAAAATCCATTTAAGCTTGTTGTAGAATATTTCATTTTGTCTAAGCATACCGTTCCTCCTTAAAAATTAGCTATGCTTTGTTGTTTGTATATATAAAGAGCAAACCCTGTGCCACATAAATTACAAATATCAGCAAAAAATATTTTTTAGATATTTTTACATGTTTTTATATATATTTTTTGTAAATAATGCCGCAACCAATTTCACCATACGAAACTAAAATAATAAATATTTTCGTTTTAAAAATACAACCAAGTCCTTAAACACATTTTGTTTAATACATTTTGTTATTATTTAAAACATTTTGTTGATATTGCATTTCAAAAAATATATACTTAACTTAAATAATAAAATATTGGAGGTTTAAGTAGTGATTAAATTTGCCTTAGCCGTACCACGTCACGAATTCATAAAAGACGCTTTCGAAATATTTAAACAACACAACGAAACAGGAAAACAGTATGACATAGAAGATTACTCCATGGAAGAGGTTATAATAACAGACAAAACTCTTAAATCAACAAAAATAGAAGCCGATGTAATTATAACAAGAGGTCTTTTTGCAGAAATTTTCAAAAGCATACAGGGAGATATACCCATTATAGAAATTCCTGTTCCTGCCACAGACACTTTAAGAGTTGTTTTAAAGTGCATGGAAAAATTCAAAGCCAAAAAAGTAGGTATTATAGCATCTCATAACATGGTTATGGGTGCAACTGAAATACAGGACTTCCTTAAAATATCAGTAAATACATACATACTTACTCAGGAATGGAATGGTCCACAGCTTGTTGACCAGGCAATAAAAGACGGCTGCGATGCCATAGTAGGCGGTGTAAATACATGTTCATACGCAAGCAGTATAAATGTTCCAAATATGTTTATAGAAACAGGTCGTGACTCTTTCTGGCAAAGCATAACAGCCGCAAAAAGAGCTGCAGAAATAAGCCGTATTGAGCAGGAAAAATCAAGCCGTATGCAAATTCTTCTTAATACATCAAAGGAAGGACTTATTTCTATAGATGCTCAAAACCGTATTAGAACAATAAACCATTCAGCCATAAAAATATTAAAGCTGGAAGAAGACATAACAGGCATGAGAGTTATGGACGCACCTTTTACTATAGAGCTTAAAAAACTTCTTTTGGCAAACACCACATGCACAAACGAAATCCTTAAATACAAAGATACAATGCTTACCATAAATAAATACCCTGTTATGGTTCAGCATACAAACATGGGTATAGTTGTTATATTCCAAAGCGTAAGCGACATTATGTTTTTGGAAAACGATATAAGACGCAAAATATATAATAAAGGTCATGTTGCCAAAATGACTTTTGATGACATAACAGGTATTTCTGCCCAAATAAAAAACACAATAGAAACAGCAAAAAAATATAGCCGCACAAACTCAAACGTACTGCTCATAGGTCAAAGCGGTACAGGTAAAGAAATGTTTGCCCAAAGCATACATAACCACAGTCTTAGAAAAGAAGGTCCTTTTGTGGCTGTAAACTGTGCTGCCATACCTGATAACCTTCTTGAAAGTGAACTTTTTGGTTACACAGCAGGAGCATTTACAGGTGCAAGAAAAAACGGAAAACAAGGCTACTTTGAGCTTGCTCATAATGGCACACTTTTCCTTGACGAAATAGGCGAAATACCTTTGCAGTTTCAGGCAAAGCTTTTAAGAGCCATACAGGAAAGAGAAATAATGCCTATAGGCAGTGACAAAGTTCTTTCAATAAATGTACGAATAATAGCAGCCACAAACAAAAATCTTGAAAAACTTGTTGAAAAAGAAGAATTTAGAGAAGACCTTCTTTACAGGCTTGATGTATTAAGAATAAATATACCGCCTCTTTCCCAAAGAAAAGAGGATATACCTATACTTGTAAAAAAATATTTCCTGCAAAATGCACCAGAAACAACAATAACAAAAGAAGCCTGCAAAGCCCTTATAAACTATAAATGGAACGGAAACATAAGGCAGCTTTTTAATATATGTGAAAGACTTTCTGTTTTAAAACAAGGCGAAACAATAACAGAAAAAGATATTTATGACATTATGCCTGATTATCAGAAAATATCAGATGCCATTTATACAGAAGAAGTCAAAAAAGAAAACACAACTTCTGACAATATCGACGAAAAATCACTTATAATTTCTGCTCTTGAAAAATGCAGATACAACAAACAAAAAACAGCCGCATACCTTGGTATAAGCCGTTCAACGCTTTGGAAAAAAATAAACGAGTATAATATAGAAACTTAAACAAAAAAAAGGATTACTGCACAAAATACAGTAATCCTTTTTATTTTCAGCTTAAAAAATATCCCAGTATACTTCATATATTTTGTAACTTTCACTTTCAGGTACTTTTCCCAAAACATAATATCTCTTGTACCTTCCATCAGCAAGCTGTGGTAACATAGATAATGATTTTTCATTATGTTTAAATGTTAAATCAAGTTCCACAACTGCATACTTTTCAATATTACATTCTGTAATGAGCTCATAAATCCATTTTTTTGAATACTCATTTAAATTCTTTATATCATCAACTGTTAAAGTATTTATTTCATGCATTATATACTCTTTCATATAGTTTCCATCATTAAAATCTTTGCTTTCATTTTGGAATGCTATTTTAAGAGATTCGTTTTCTCCAATCATATTCATTATAGAGTCATAATCGCCAAAAACTATATTATGGTAAAGGTCATATACAGTCAGTTCCAGCTGATTATCAATAAAATCTTCAATTTCAAGAACTCTGTCATCAGCTTTAAATGTCTTTTCAATATCCAAATCCAAAACCGACAGTTTTGATATATCAACATATCCATCAATTAAAAGTACCTCATCAAATTCATACTCAGTATTTTCAGGCACTTCCAGCTGAGAAGCCACAGATTTTACAATATTTTTTCCTTGGCTTTCTTTGGCAGTACAGCCGCAAAGCATAAGTACAAAAACCATTACTGCAAAAACAAATTTCTTCATATTACTGCACTTCCTTCCCCTACGAGTTCTTTTTTTTAATTATATCATAAATAAAATTTACCAAAAAACAAAACCTCCGATTTCTTTTACAAAATCGGAGGTTTTGCTGCTCTTAGGGTCTTTTTTTAAAGGGTATTAAGCATATTTTTTACAGCAGTTATTGCTATTTCAGGGCTGGCAAGAACTGGCACTTTAGTTTCTCCAAGCTTTTCCATAATACGGTACATGCTTGCCTGTGCAAGCACAACTACATCATTTTCTTCAGCCTGTTTATAAACTTCATTTATTACTATTTCATCATGTTTTGCCTTACCTTCTTCTGTTGACAGAAGTTCAATAACTCCATCAAGAAGGCATGGCTTTACATTAACTTTTTTGCCTTTTTCCTCTGCCGCCTTTTTAATAATATCACAGCTTGGGGTTAAAGTAGATGATACGGTGCCAATAACTGCTATATTGCTTCCTAACTCAACGGCTTTATCAGCCATTGGTTTATCAATTTTTATATATGGTACACTAACAAATTTCTGCAATATATCAACGGCTTCTCCAACTGACGAGCATTGATTTAATATTATGTCAGCTCCACTTTTTTCAGCACATTGGAGGTACATGCTCATTTTTGAAAGTATGTTTGCTGTAACGCCTTTTTCCTTAGCTTCTCTAAGAAGGCTTTCATCAACAATATTAATAACCTCTACATCAGGGATAATGCGGGCACAAATACCGTTTAACATATCAAGAGTCATTATGTTAGTGTTTATTATTACCAATTTCTTTTTTTCCATTTTTTATCAAACCTCTTTCTCAGACTCTTTTTTCTTTGCGTATTCTTTTCTGTATCTTTCAATACTTTCTACAACAAATTCCAAATGCTCCTGAGCTATAACTTTGGCAATATAAGGCTTTTTGTTTATTATTGAATCCACAAGCTCCTTATGCTGCTCAAAAGTTTTTCTTTTTGTGGTTCTGTTTTTATCGGAAACAATATAATTCCAATGCTCCCTTATGGATTTATTTACAAGACCTGAAACAATATTCGAAAGGCTCATTAATATAAAGTTTCCGCTGGAGCGACCTATTATTGAATGCAGCTCATTATCAAGCTGGCTCATGCCTGCTCCATCATCGCATTCTTCCATTTTATGAATGCATTTTTTCAAATCCCTGATGTCCTTTTCAGTTCTGTTTGCTGCTGCCTTTTCGGCTATTCCAACTTCTATTATTTTTCTAAGTTCCAGTATGTCATCTACTGATACATCATCATTATATATAGTCAGAAAAAGGAGTTTAAACAATGAGTTATTACCTTTATTGTTTAAAAATGTACCTTCGCCTCTTCGGCTTTCCAGTATGCCAAATATAGCAAGAGCGCTGTAAACCTCTCGTACATTGGCTCTGGAAACACCTAGCATTTTAGCAAACTGATTTTCTGAAAACATTTTCTGTCCGCTTTTTATTTTTCCTTCATATATTAAATTAATGATTTTATCTATAATCATTTCATACCGTTCTTCTTTAGAAAGAACGTTGAAATCTTCCATTTAAGCACCTCTCAATCCTCAAGGGGATTGCTGATTAAGGTTCCGTTTTCGTCAAATTCCAATTCTTCAAAATCCCCTATGAATTCTATGTCATCTCTCTTTTTAAGCTCGTCATAAAGTCCTTTTGAAACAAGGAATTTACCTTCATGTAATGTGCTGTCTATAAGGCATACCTTTACAGTATTATCATTTTTTCTGCCTTCTATTCTCATAAGACCGTTAAGACAATTCATACCTATCTGAACAGCATCTTTGTCTGTAGGTGCTACAAAAGGCATTTTAATTTTCTGAAGGAATGTAGTTGTAACGCCATTTGTATATGTGGCATTAAAATCAATTTTATCGTGGTATCTTTTTGTTATAATGTCAGCCTGACCCATACCAATAGCATTGCCATGGCTTACATCTGTAAGGTCAAGAAGAGCTATTTTGTCAATAAGAGGACCTTCAAAATCTTCTATGCCTGCTGCATAGTATTTTTCAGGCTCATAAAGCCCCCAAACACCAAAACGTCCTATCATGTTACAGTCGATACCTGTACCGCTTATGTTCTTTCCGCCTCTTCTTATAATAAGAAAATCGCATGTCTTAAAAGGAAGATGTGGGAAAAGTTTATCTGCCATTTTGAAAAGCTCTGGTTCTCTGTCTGGAATGTCATATCCGTTTACAACTTCCAAATAGCCAAGTCTGTCTTCCTGGTTTTCCAAAAGAGCAACGCCGCATATTACGTTTATTTCAGGGTTACGGCATACAAATTTACCATTTGCAGGAATTATATTTGTAAGTCCCCAAACACCCTGAGCATGAACATACTGAGCCATAACTTTTTTGCCCATGCCTATTGTCATCATTTTAAGAAGACCGCTTTCTGTTTTGTTGTTATGGTCTGTGTGTTTTTTAATACGGTTTACAACAATAACACCATCTGCTTCCCATGCATTTTTGTCTATATATACAGGTGTATCAAGCTCTGTCCTTCCCACCTTTACAGGCTGCATATCAGAAAGTATAGGGCATTTTATTACATCTTCTGTATAGCCAAGACCTCTAAGCATCTGTTCCTGTCCTTCTGCAGTAGCACCTGCATGGCTGCCCATAGAAGGGAAAAGGAAAGGTTCGCCGCCGCAGTCTTTAACTTCCTGAACAATCTGTGCTATAACATCAACCATGCCGTCAACTCCACGGCTGCCGGCTGTAATGGCAATCCTCATTCCCTTATGGATTTTATTCTCAAGTCCAAATTCTAAAAGCTTTCTTTTGATTTCCTCACGTGGGTTTTCCACGTGAGGCACATCTTTATAATGCTGTACTGCTTTAATCATTTTTGGGATTTTCATATTGCATTACCTTCCTAAAATAAAATCAAACAAAAAATAATTCATTTAACTGTTAATAAATGTTGGCAGCCAGTCTGTAGTTGCCGGAACATATGTAACAACCATAAGCCAGATAACGCTTATAGCTATCATAGGAAGTGCGTTCTTTAAGGTATTGCTCAGGCTTTCCTTTGCAATGGCATTTCCCAAAAGTATACATGTTCCTACAGGCGGCGTTACAAGACCGATACAAAGGTTCAGTGCCATAATAATACCAAAATGTATTGTTGACATGCCAAGAGCCTCAATAAGAGGAACCAAAACAGGAGCAAGCATAACGATAGCTGCATTTGCCTCCATAATCATACCTACAATAAGAAGAAGTATGTTTATAAGAAGAAGTATAATAACCTTGCTGTTTGTAATAGACATAAAGCCGTCAAGTATAGCCTGTGGAAGACCGCTTGTTACAACTACCCAGCTTGCGCCCTTTGCAAAGCCTACAAGAAGAAGTATTGTAGCAGCTGTAATGCCTGCGTCTGTACACATGTCTATTATGTTTTTAACTTTAATGTCTTTGTAAATAAATACGCCTACAAAAAGAGTATATGCGCATGTTACGGCAGCAGCCTCTGTTGCTGTAAATATACCAAGGAAAATACCGCCGAGAACAAGTATTGGCATGAAAAGTGCCCAAACACTGTCAAGAGTGATCTTTGCTACTTCCTTGGCAGGTTTCATAGGATGGCCTTTAATGCCTTTTTTCTTTGCATAAAGAGTTGCATATATAGCAAGAAGAATAGCAAGAACAATGCCAGGAACCATAGCTCCCATGAAAAGAGCGCCGATAGAAGTTTCTGTAGCGTTACCATATACAATAAGGAAAATTGAAGGCGGGATAATAGGACCAAGTATTGAAGCTACTGAAGCTACAGCCGCAGCAAAGCCGCCGTCATAGCCTTCTTTTTTCATTGAAGGAATAAGTATGCCGCCGATAGCTGAAACTGTTGCAACGCCTGAACCTGAAATAGCTGCAAATATTGCTGAGCCTAAAACTGTAACAACGGCAAGAGAGCCTGTAAGCCAGCCGAAAAAGGCGTCAGCCACATTAATAAGCTTCTGGCTGCAGGAGCCGCTCATAAGGTTTCCGGCAAGCATGAAAAACGGAATTGCAAGAAGCGCAACTGAGTCCATGCCTACAAATGTATTCTGAGCCAATACAACTGTTGGAAGATCACCAAGCACAAGAGCAACAATGCAGGCTATTCCCAGAGAGAAACATACGGGTATGCCCAGTATTGAAAGAACTAAAAGGATTATAATAAGAAGAGCTCCAACATTCATTATTTATCTCCCTCCTCTGTGTTTGTTATTTTTTTAAGTATAATTTCTATCATTCCTAAAATCATAAGCAGCGTACCAATAGGAATAGCCATATAAACCCATCCCATAGGAAGGTTAAGACCAGGAGATATGCTTCTCATTGTATCAAGGGCAAGATTATATGAAAGCGGCAGTAAGTAAACAAGAAAAGCTAAAACTACTACGGATGTTACAAGTGTAAAATATCTTTTCAGATTGCCTTTCATAAGGTTTATAAGGAAATCCACCTGAAGATGTGAATTTCTTCTTACTGCTACAAACGAACCAAAAAGAACTGCATATACGAACATATATCTTGTTACTTCTTCTGACCAAATATTGGCATCATTAAAAACATATCTGAGCACTACCTGATAACACATTACAATTACCATAAGTGCCATAAGAATACCTATAAGCTTTCTGCATATAAGCTCAACTACATCAAGAAACTTAGAATAAGCTTTCAGCATTTGTATTTACCCCCTTATTTTCATGCTAATTTTGAATATAAAAGGGAATGTGTATCAATACATTCCCTTTTTAAAGCCTAATCAAACAGCTTATTTATTAGTACTCAGCTGCTTTTGCTGCCCAATCAGCAAATTCAGGATAATACTCTTCAATGAAGCCGTCGAATTTCTCCATAAATGGAGCTGTGTCTACTTCAACGATTTCAACGCCCTTATCAACAAACATCTGCTCATATTCTGATTCCATTTCAAGAGACATCTGTGTTCTGTAGTCTGAAGCCTCGTCAGCTGCTTTAATAAGAGCTTCCTGAATGTCTGTTGGAAGTTCATTAAAGTAGTCTTTGTCCATAATGAATACGTCTGTTGAATAAACATGGTTTGTCTTTACAAGGTAATCGCATACATCATAGAAACCAAAGCCGTAGCTTTCGATTGTAGCGTTTTCCTGAGCTTCAACTGTATTCTGCTGTAAAGCTGTAAATGTTTCTGTAAGAGCAAGAGGTGTAGGGCTTGTGCCAAGAACATTCCATGTGTCGATGTAAATCTGCTGGCTTGGAACTCTTATTTTAAGACCTACCTGTGCAAGCTCATCAGGATTTGTAAATTTCTTCTTTGTTGTTACAACTCTGGCGCCTCTGTACATACCGCCGAGAATTTTAAAGTTGCCTTCTTCGCCAACTGCTTCCTTAACTTCTTCGCCAAGTTCGCCGTTAAGGAAAGCTGCTGCATAGTGATCATAATCTCTGTACATATATGGTACAGCGTCAAAGTTTGCAAGCTTTGTAAATGGGTCAAGAGTACCTATTGATTCGCAAACGATTTCGTTTGTTCCAAT
>CALWHO010000074.1 GCA_944380405.1 uncultured Lachnospiraceae bacterium | reverse complement strand
GTGCTTGTGTGCGTAATATTTGCCATACTTGGAGTTGTAAATATTGTCAAAATCACAATGCGTCAGGACCCTCTTATACCCTCAGACCTTACACTTGTGGTTGAGGTTTATGAAATTGTAAAAGGCTTTTCTTTAAGCGATATATTGTTATATGTATGTATAATTGCAGGAGGAATACTCCTTGTAGCAGCATCATTTATATTTTTCAAAACAAAAAAAATCAATATATATGTAAGAATTATATCATTAATTGCTGTGTGCATAGCATCATTTATATTAAATACAGCTGTATATGATAACGAAAAACTTTATAACTCATTTGCCGTAGATGGAAATCAGTATTTTGAAGTTAATCAGTATGAATCAAAAGGCTTTATATACTGCTTTTTTCATAAATTAAACACAATGAAAATTTCTTCTCCAGAAGGATATGCTAAAGCACTTGTTGAAGAAGCAGAAAAAGACTTTGTACCATCTGAAGAAAACGAAAAACTTCCTCATATTGTAATGATTATGGGTGAAGCATATTCTGACCTTAGCGAAAACGAAAATATTGACTTTTCAAACTATACTGACCCTATGGAAAACTTTAAAGCCATAAGCAGCAGCGAAAATGCTCAAAGCGGTCATATAATCGTTCCAGGCTATGGCGGCGGCACAAGTGATACAGAGTTTGAAGTTCTTACGGGCTACTTCAAAAGAGCCTTAGGAAGTCCAATAACATCTTATAACCTTATAAGAAAAAATATAGATGCTCTTCCTTGGCGACTTAAAGATATGGGCTATGATACTTTGGCAATTCATCCTGGTTTTTCATGGTTTTATAACCGTGTAAATGTATATAATTATATGGGCTTTGATAATTTCATACACCTTGAAAGTTTCCAGGGCGAAGAAAAATATAAGGGCGGATATATTGCCGATAAGTATGCCACAGACTGCATAATTGAAGAGTTTGAAAATCACATATCTCAAAGTGATTCACCATTTTTTGAATTTTGCGTAACAATTGAAAATCATGGTCCTTATGACGAAAAATATAACACTGTAGAAAAAATGTTTGACTCAAAAGTGCCTCTTACAGAAAAAGAAGAAACTCTTCTTAACAGCTATTTTATGGGCATAAGAGATGCAGATATAGAGCTTAAACGCCTTACAGACTATTTTGAAAGCTCTGATGAACCAGTTGTACTTGTGTACTTTGGTGACCATCTTCCAGGCTTTTCAAACGGTATGGAGTTCTTCGATATTTTGGATTATAATATAGACTCCAACGGAACTACAGAGCAAATACTTAATGTATATAAAACTCCATATCTTATTTGGCAAAACAGTGCAGCTGCCCAAATTACAGACTTTAACGAAAACAAAGATGCTCTCTCAAATCCTTATAACACAATGAGTGCTGCTTATCTTGGAGCATACGCTCTTGAGCTTATAGGAATGGATAACGTATCACCTGTTTTCAACTATATTAACGACATAAGAAAAGAGCTTCCAGTAATTACAGAAGGTCATTATCTTCTTGAAGACGGAACATATTCCGACTCAATTACTGAAAACGAAAAAACATATACTGATATACTTTCATATATCATATATTATAAAATGATTGAATAGCAAAAAACCGCCTGAAATACAGGCGGCTTTTTTATTAAATGCTGCTGTCTATTTTAATTTCTTTTATGTCACAAAATGGAATTTTCGTTCCGTCAGAAAAATATAAAATGCTTTCATAGGCATCTATTTTTTGAAAATACCCAGCCTTTTCCACATATACACCGCCCTCTTTTTTGGTGTGCTTTATAAAATAAGTAACACGTATTTTAATATTTTTTTCACTGCTTTGCTCCAATGTAGAAAGGCATCTGTTAATATTATTTATGGTGTCATCGCTAAGCATAACCTTTTCCTCTGTATAAAGCTCAGTATATTTTATTGCTGCGTCATAACCTGTAAGAGCCATAAAAGGACAAAACTGTGCTGCTCTGTTTATTATGGGCATAGGCTTATGCTTTTTTGATGTGTGGTGAGGCAGATTTATAATATCTTCGTACTTTTTAATCATGCCTTATGACCTCCTATTTGATTGTTTCTTCTTATAGCTGTTGCTCCTTCTTCAAGGCTTATGGCTTTAATAACTGCGTTTTTCCCAAACTTATGCTTTATTGAAAGTATTGCACTTTGAAACTTTTTTTCTTTCTCGTTTTTTATTCGTTCTGCCTCTTCCATTTTTTCTTTTTGGCTATAATCTGTAAATAAATCAATCTGTTCACATACTTCTTTTTTAGGAATATTGTTTTCATAAATCACATGGTTTGCAGTAATGCTTATACGCCTTATAAGAAGTGATTTATCTGTAATGTCTTCAAAAAGTTTTGCTGCACATTCTGTTATTGTCCTGGAAGAAGATGTGTAGCCATTAAAACTTTTGCTGCCTTGTGCATGCCTTGGCACAGTTCTGCCATATCCGTCTATTTTAATTTTTCCTTTGTAGTTTTTTATTTTTTCACTGGAGTTTAAATTTTCACTGTCATAACCAACAACAAGTACAATCTGGTCTGAAACAAGACCTTTATCAAATAAATCAAGTGAAAGCTGGTCAGCCATTTCCATAACAACTATTTTTGCCTTATCCCATGTATAAGGGCATTGAAGCACCTGCCCAGAACCCATGCTGTTATATTCTGGTCTATAACTTTTTACATCTGCAATAGTGCAAGGCTCCCAACCCCATGCATGGTCAATAAGCAGTTCTGCATTTATACCAAAAAGCCTGTAAAGAAGCTCTTCATTTTGATAACTGCTTTCTTTTCTTAAAGAACACATGGCAACATCACCCATTGTATATATGCCGTTTTCCTGAAGCTTTTTTGCATAGCCTCTACCAACTCTCCAAAAATCAGTTAAAGGCTTGTGGTCCCATAATTTTCTGCGGTATGTTATTTCGTCAAGATAAGCAACTCTAACACCCTTTTTATCTGGCACAATATGCTTTGCTTCTATATCCATAGCTACCTTGGCTAAATACATATTTGTGCCTATGCCTGCTGTTGCCGTTATTCTTGTCTCTTTTAATACATCTTCTATATTTTTTACAGTAATCTCCTTTGGCGTAAGTGTTGTTGATTTT
>CALWHO010000073.1 GCA_944380405.1 uncultured Lachnospiraceae bacterium | reverse complement strand
ACAGATAATAATGTTTATGAATACTGCCTTTTCGGAAATATAATACACGTAGGAGAAACAGGATATAACGGAAAAATATACGACTACTCTCCAAAAGGCGGAAATGAATTTCAAAAAACCGTAGTTTCATTTGTAGGAAGCCACGGCATAGTTAAGAATAAAGAAACTTATTAATAAGGAAGTGTCCCTATGAAAAAATATATACTCTCAATAGACCAAGGTACTACCAGCTGCCGAGCAATACTTTTTAATGGCTCAGGAATAATAGAAGGCGTTGAGCAGCGTGAATTTGAACAGATTTTCCCAAAATCAGGCTGGGTAGAACATGACGCCACTGTTATTTGGAAAACACAGCTTGAGGTAATTAAAAATGTGCTTTATAAAAATAATATCTCACCATCACAAATAGAAGCTATAGGCATAACAAACCAAAGAGAAACAACTGTTTTGTGGGATAAAAACACAGGAAAGCCAGTGTATAACGCTATTGTGTGGCAGTCAAGACAGACAGAAGAAATATGCGAAAGATATAGAAGCAGCGATTTTGAAAACTACGTAAAAGAAAATACAGGTCTTGTTGTAGACCCTTACTTTTCTGCCACAAAAATAAAATGGATACTGGAAAATGTTCAAGGCGTTAAAGAAAAAGCTCAAAAAGGCGATATACTTTTTGGCACAATAGATACATGGCTTATTTGGAACCTTACAGGTGGGAAATTACATATTACCGACTATTCCAATGCCTCAAGAACAATGCTTTTTAATATAAAAACACTTAAATGGGATAAATATATACTTGAAAAACTTGATATTCCAGAAAGCATACTTCCAAAGGTTGTTAACTCCAGCGAAGTTTATGGCAAAACTGCAAAAAATCTCCTTGGCGAAGAAATAACTATTTCCGGCATAGCAGGCGACCAGCAGGCAGCACTTTTTGGCGAATGTTGTTTCCAAAAAGGCAGCGTAAAAAATACATATGGCACTGGCTGCTTTATGCTTATGAATACTGGCGAAAATATGATTGTATCCAAAAATGGTCTTGTAAGCACTATTGCATGGGGTATAGACGGAAAAATAGAGTATGCCCTTGAAGGCAGCGTATTTATAGCAGGTGCTGTAATACAGTGGCTTAGAGATGGTCTTGGTATAATAGAAAGCTCAAGAGAAAGCGAATTTTGTGCTTTACAGGTAAAAGATACAGCAGGCACATATTTCGTACCGGCATTTACAGGTCTTGGCACACCTTATTGGGATAGTGACGCAAGAGGCATAATTACAGGTCTTACAAGAGGCGTAAATAAAAACCATATAGTACGAGCTGCCCTTGAAAGTATTGCGTATCAAAGTGCCGATGTTGTAAAGGCAATGGAAAAAGATTCTGGCATACAAATTAAAAATATGTGCGTAGATGGTGGAGCAGCTGCAAATAATTTTCTTATGCAGTTCCAAAGCGATATTCTTGGCTGTGAAATAAGCCGCCTTCAGGTAATAGAAAGTACAGCAATGGGTGCTGCATTTTTGGCAGGACTTGCAACAGGCTTCTGGAAAGATAGAGAAGAAATAGAAAACCTTCTTATTTCAGATAGACACTTCACTCCTGAAATGGATATTGAAACACGAGAAAGTAAACTTACTGGCTGGAAAAATGCCGTAAAAAGAGCCATGTCAAACCAGCCTCTTTAAATAAACTGTAAAAGGAGCGTGACATAATTGAAACTCATATTAAGCGATAAGCCCCTTAATATCAGTATAGAGAATAAAGAAATAAAATATATAGACCTATCTTCTTTAAAAATCACAAACTGCGTGGGCTGCTTTGGCTGCTGGACAAAAACACCTGGAAAGTGCGTTATTCGTGATGATGCCACAAAAGTTTATCCATATATAGCCAAAAGCGATACTCTGCTTTATGTAAGCCATGTTAAATATGGCTGCTACGACACAATTATGAAAACTATGCTGGAAAGAGCAATACCTATACAGCAGGCTTTTATACGTATTCATAATGGTGAAACTCATCATATCCAAAGAGATGTTGCACCTAAAAAAGCAACCATAATCGCCTATGGCAGTCTCTCAAAAGAAGAAAAAGTAATATTTAAGGAACTGGTTTCAAGAAATTCTCATAATATGAATTTTGAAAGCTATAATATAATATTTACATCAGAAGAAAACTTACAAAAGACAGTCCAAAATGAGGTGGCAAAATGGAAGTATTAATATTAAACGCAAGCCCAAGGGCTCCAAAATCAAACTCCAAAAAATACGCCTCTATATTTTCAAAATACTGTAAAGTAAAAACTTCATACCATAATATTTCAAAAACAAATCATTTAGAAATATGCTCATATTTTGAAAATTATTCAGATGTGCTTTTGGTGTTTCCTCTTTATGCAGATGCCATACCTGTCACACTCCTTAATTTTTTCAAAACACTGGAAAAAAATCCACCTGAAAATAAACCAACTGTTTCAGTATTAATAAACTGCGGATTTATAGAGCATTATCAAAATGATGTAGCCATAAAAATGGTAAAACTTTTTTGTAAAGAAAATAGTTTCAAGTTTGGCTCTGTGTTAAAAATAGGCAGTGGCGAAGCAATACTTGAAACACCTTTTAAAATATTGGCAGTAAATAAAATAAAAAAGCTATCTAAATCCATAACAAATAAAAAATATGCCGAATTTAAAGTTACAATGCCTCTTACAAAAAATATGTTTGTAAAAGCATCAACTTCATACTGGATAAGCCTTGGAAATAAAAACTCCATAACAAAAGAACAAATGGAAACAATGAAAATAGAAGATAAATAACAAAAAAAGATGAGATTATATAATCTCATCTTTTTTATTTTAAATTAAATAAAATCTCTTATTGATAAATGAACAGGTATACCCTTTTCTGTCTTAACTTCAACTTCACCCATTACAAGTGGCTCAAGATAATCATAAGCAGGCTGTGCAAGACCATTTTTGTCGCTGTTTAAATAGCTTTCAGGTACTTTCTTTTCTTTGTTGGCTATGTTTTCAATGTCGCCACAGCCAATTTCAAGGCTGTATGCACTGCCGTCTTTTCTTACACTGCCAACCATTACGCCGTTTTTGCCTTCTTCTGCTAACTTAACGCCCATTCTGCCCATAAGGAAACTTTCGTCAATGTCTGTTTTAGAAAGATAATGAGCAGCACATCTTTGAAGTACGTTTATCTCAACAGAACGTGTTTTAACGCCAAGGGCTTCTTTTATTTTTGCCTCGACATTTTTAGCAGCTCCGCCTAACTGTCCATGGCCAAACATGTCCTTAACCTTAGACTCTGCTATAAAAGAACCATCTTTAAACTTAATACCTTCTGAAACAACAATAACAACCTGTCTTTTTGTTTCCATAACCTTTCTTATATCAGCCATAAGTTTGTCGTAGCTGAAAGGTACTTCCGGAAGATATATAAGATCTGCAAGACATTTGCCTTTGCTGTCACGAGCAAGACCTGCTGAAAGTGTAAGCCAGCCTGCATTTCTGCCCATAACCTCAACAACAATAATGCTGTCCATGTCATAAACAGCAGTGTCTGCTGCTATTTCCTTTACAGTTGTGGCAATGTATTTTGCTGCAGAACCAAAGCCTGGTGTGTGGTCAACTTCGTAAAGGTCGTTGTCTATAGTTTTAGGCACACCAATTACAGTAACACCATGGTTATGCTCCTGCTGATACTGCTTAAGTCTTAAAACAGTATCCATAGAGTCGTTGCCGCCAATATAGAAGAAATATTTAATATTAAACTTTTCAAAAACTTCAAATATTTTTTTGTACTCGTCTTTTGCCTGTTCAGGCGCTTTAAGTTTGTATCTGCATGAGCCTAAAAATGATGATGGAGTAGTTGAAAGTAAAGATAAATTATCATCTTTTTCAAGTATTTTTGAAAGATCTACAAGTTTCTCTTTCATTATGCCTTCAATGCCGTTAAGACCGCCGTATACAATTTCAATATTTTTATTTTCTTTTGCAGCACTGTAAACACCTGCAAGAGTTGCATTTATGGCAGCTGTAGGACCTCCAGACTGAGCAATAAGACAGTTTCCCAAAACCATATTAATCCCTCTCTTTTTCAATATTTATATATAAATGATACAATATAGTTCACCATAATTCAAATATTATTGCCTTTTTAAGTCAAAAATCATACTATTTCTGCTCCAAAAGGCATAAGAGAAAGCTTTGCAAGTTTAAAATGCTGTATTCCAAAAGGTATGCCTATAATTGTAATGCATAAAAGCGCACCAAAAATAACATGCTCCAAAGCCAGCCAAAAACCGGAAAAAATTATCCATAAAACATTAAGTATTACGGAAACTGCATCACCGCCATAATGTACTTCTTTTTCAAAAGGAAAAAAACTAAGGGTAGCTATCTTAAAACACTGCACCCCAACAGGAATTCCAATTATTGTTATACACCATAAACATCCAGCCAAACACCAGCTTAAACCGCTTATGGCACCGCCAAATATAAACCAAAGTATGTTGCCTAAACATCCCATATTTTTCACCTCATTTTCTATTTAAATTATCTCAATATAATTTATACATAAAAATTTTATATTTTCCATACTATTTTGCTTAAAAAAATATTAAATTTTATTTTATATTCAGTGTCAGGAATTTTATACAATTTTTACAAACAAAAATATAAGGTTTCACCAAATTTATTAATTTTACCATGTTGCATATCGCTAACTTTTCATGCTATAACGCAACACATAAGACGCTTTAATGCGTCATAATTTTAAACTATATGTTAGACATGTCTAACTAATATACTTGGGGAGTGATTACTATTAAGTCTATAAAGAGTACAATTTTATTGTGATTAATCCTACTATTGCTAGCTGCACTATCGGTTTTTGTCGGAGTAATTGACGTTACACCAAAAAAACTTCTTTCAGGTAATATACACCAATTAGAAATATTTGTAATTTCAAGACTGCCTCGTCTTTTGGCAATAATCTGCACAGGCATGGGCATGAGCGTTGCAGGACTTATAATGCAGCAGCTTTGCAGCAATAAATTTATATCTCCAACTACAGGTGCCACAATATCATCAGCACAGTTTGGCATACTTATAGCACTTGTTTTTATGCCAACTTCAACACTTTGGAGCAGAGCAATATTTTCATTTGCTGCCGCAATTATAGGCACATGGATATTTGTATGGTTCATACAGAAAGTTCAGTTTAAAGATGTTGTAATGGTACCTCTTGTGGGTATAATGTTTGGCAATGTGATAGGCGGTATAACAAGTTTTATTGCATTTAAGTATGAAATGACACAGGCACTTTCTTCATGGCTTGTAGGCCATTTTTCATTGGTGCTTAAAGGCAGATATGAAATAGTATACCTTACAGTGCCTCTTATAATACTTGCGTTTTTGTTTGCAAATCATTTCAATATTGTTGGTATGGGCAAAAATTTCTCAAAAAACCTTGGAGTACCATATAATGTTGTGCTTTTTGCAGGACTTACAATATCAGCCATGATTACAGCAAGTATAGTAGTTGTTGTAGGCTCAATATCATATATAGGTCTTATTGTGCCTAATATAGTAACAATATTTAAAGGCGATAAAATACGTGGAACTCTTGCCGATACTGCCCTTTTCGGAGCAATATTTGTGCTTTTGTGCGATATTATAGGCAGAATAGTAATAGCACCATATGAACTTCCTATAGAGCTTGTAATAGGCGTTCTTGGAAGCTTGATATTTATTGCACTTCTTTTCTACTGCCTTAAAAACGGTCGAAAATCAATTACTTTGTCTGAAATTTTAAACCTCTCTTTATTTAAAAATACGAAAGGAGAAAATGCAGCCTGATGAATAGCCTTTCTTCAATTAATAATAAAAAAATAATTGTAATGACTATACTGTCACTTATTTGTATTTTGGGCTATGTCTTAATAAACGTAAATTTCAGCGATAGAGAGCTTTTGATATTTGCATTTAAAATAAGAGGTCCAAAACTTGCAGCTATGGTAATTACGGCATTTGCCATAGGTGCAGCCTCAATAGTGTTCCAGTCAGTTATAAATAATACAATAGTAACGCCTTGCCTTCTTGGCATGAATTCACTTTATACTCTTATACATACTGCAGTTGTGTTTTTCCTTGGCTCAGGGAGTGTAATTGCAGCTAATGCAAATTTATCATTTATTACAGACGTAATACTTATGGGTATTGCTGCCACATTTATATATAGCTGGTTGTTTAAGAAAACAAAGCATAATGTACTTTATGTGCTTCTTGTAGGTACAGTACTTACTTCATTTTTTGGAAGTATACAGTCATCTCTTACAAGAATAATGGACCCTAATGAATATGATACACTTCTTACAACACTTGTTGCTAACTTCAATAATATAAATACGGAAATAATTGTACTTTCTGTTGTACTTCTTATATTCCTTGCATTTGCCCTTCGTAAAGAGCTTGCCCTTCTTGATGTACTTACTCTTGGTAAAGAACAGGCAATAAACTTAGGCGTTGACTATGATAAATCTATACGCCGCCTTCTTCTTGGCGTAACACTTTGTATAGCAGTTGCAACGGCAATGGTGGGACCAATATCATTCCTTGGCCTTATAATAGCAAACCTTTCTCGTCAGCTTCTTAAAACATATAGACATACTTACCTTGTTTTAGGCTCTGCCCTTTTTGGTATTATAGTGCTTCTTGGAGGTCAGATAATAGTTGAACATGTGTATTCATACTCTGTTCCAATAAGTGTTTTTATAACAGTTGGCGGAGGTTTATATTTCCTTTATCTTTTATTAAGCAGAAAGCAGGTGTAACTAATGATAATTAAAAACCTTTTAAAACAATATAGTGGTAAAACAGTTGTTGATGGTGTTTCATTTGAAATTCCAAAGGGAAAGGTTGTTTCTCTAATAGGTCCAAATGGTGCTGGTAAATCAACTGTAATGAGTATGATTTCAAGACTTACCTCTCCTGATGGTGGCATAGTAGAGTTTGACGGAAAAGACATAACAAAATGGAATAGTAAAGACCTTTCTAAAAAACTTGCTATACTTACACAGACAAATAATATACAAATGAAGCTTACAGTTCGTGAGCTTGTAGCCTTTGGACGCTTCCCACACTCAGGAAGTAAAATAACATCAGAAGATGAAAAAATAATAGATGATGCTATAAATTATATGGAGCTTAAAGAATTTGAACATCGCTTTATTGATGAACTTTCAGGCGGTCAACGTCAAAGAGCACTTATAGCAATGGTAATTGCTCAAAATACAGACTATATACTTCTTGATGAGCCTACAAATAACCTTGATATTTACCATGCCACAAATATGATGAAAATAGTCCGTAGACTTTGTGATGAACTTGGAAAAACAGTAATACTCGTTCTCCACGAAATTAACTATGCTGCCTTCTATTCAGATTATATCTGTGCATTTAAAGACGGTAAAGTTTCTAAATTCGGCACAGTTGAAGAAGTAATAACAAAAGAAAACCTTTCACATATATATAACGTAGATTTTGAAATTTTAAATGTAGAGGGTAGACCCCTTTCTATATATTATTAAAAAATATTTTCAGTACTTTTTAAGAAAAGGAGATTTTAAAAATGAAAAAACTTGTAACTCTTTGCGTAATAGCAGCTATGACACTTGGCATTGCAGCCTGCTCAACTAACAAAGAAAGCACAGCCACTTCTTCCGCAACATCTTCAGCAGCTTCTTCTGCTGAAAACTCAAATGAAACTGTAACAATTACATCACTTAATGGTCTTAAAGAAGAAATATCACTTGAAGTTCCTTATGACCCACAGAGAATAGCAATACTTGATATGGCATCTCTTGATATACTCGATTACCTTGGTCTTGGCGATAGAGTTGTAGGTGTTGCCTCTTCAAATATAACATACCTCCAGTCATATATTGAAAGCGATATACCAAATATCGGTACAATTAAAGAAGCTAACCTTGAAGCAGTTATGGCATGTAAACCTGACGTTATATTTATAGGCGGACGTCTTGCAGAAAGCTATGATGAATTAAGCCAGATAGCACCTGTTGTTTATCTTTCAATAGATACAGAAATGGGCGTAATTGAAAGTATAAGAAATAATATAAATACAATATCAACTATGTTCGGTATAGAAGAAGAGGCAGAAAACATAATGACTGACTTTGATAGCCGTATAACTGCCCTTTCAGAATTTGCTGAAGGTAAAAATGCAATTGTAGGTCTTGTTACAAGCGGCAGCTTTAATGTACTTGGTAATGACGGACGCTGCTCAATAACAGGCAGAGAAATAGGCTTTGAAAACCTTGGTATTGAAGCTGAAACAGCTACATCTACTCATGGTAATGAAGCTTCTTTTGAGTATATAGTAGATAAAAACCCAGAATATATATTTGTTCTTGATAGAGACTCAGCCATAGCTACAGAAGGTGCAAAGCTTGCTAAAGAAATTATGGAAAATTCACTTGTAATGGGTACAGATGCCTATAAAAACGGAAACATAGTATATCTTGCTCATCCTGATGTATGGTATACTGCCGAAGGTGGTATAAATGCCCTTGATATTATGCTTTCTGATATTGAAACTGAGATTTTAAATTAATATCCATATAAAAAAAGGTGTCATTTTTTGTTGACACCTTTTTACTTTTTTATTCTTCTATTCCGCATACTGTTCTGTTTGATACAGCATCTGTCCAGCATTTCATTCCATTTGTTTCATATACATGTATCATATTAAAAAGCTCACTGCTTTCTGGAGAAATTTCAGTAAAAATATCTTTGTATTCTTTTAATAAATCCACATTAAACTTAAGTGTTTTGTTGTTATTTAATATAGCAGCATATAGCATGTCAGCCTCTACAAGGTCTTGGAACATGTGACTTCCATAGCTTAACTCCGGCATATATCCAACTCTGTTATCTGCCACTTCGCAAATCACACCAAAAATCGATATATCACCAAATGTAACAGGTACACCTAATTCCGGAGAAGATGTGCCTATTCTGCCTGGTGTCAAAAGAAGTATGCCCTTGTTTTTACCTTTAAAAAAGCTGTTTATTTTGCCTATGGCTGACGCTACATTATATTTTTTGTAATATGGATAGCTGTAGTATAAAACAGGGTCTATTTCAATTACAATGTCAATGTTTCTTATAGCTGAATTACCCATAGTGGAGTCTGTAATATCAAATAATACTTTTTTAGGTTTAATGTCATTTATGTTTACCTTTTCACCCTGCTTACCTATGTATAATGGTCGGCACTGAAGAAGGTTTACAACAAAGTTTTCTGTTGCATCAAAATTTACTGTATATTCAATATCTACAGGGTTGTTGTATACTTTTTCAAGGGTCTTCATAATTTTTTGCATAAGAGATGTAAATTCATTCTGTTCTAAAAGCTTTTGACAGCTTATAAAAGTAACCTCCTGATATCGTCCCATTTCACGTAGTCTTGACTCAGCATCAAAGTCATGCTCAAGAACCATGTTTTTATACCATGGCTGCATAATAGGCAAAAGTGCTGAAAGAGGCACTTCCTTTAATTTGTTTTCTTTGCAGTCCAAAATATCAACATTTCTTTGAGAGTATTTGTGCTTTTGCTCATAAGAAGTGTATATAGTAACAGCTGGCTTATCAAGGTTTGAAAGCCTTGGATAATCCTGTGCCGTTCTGTCTACAGCCTTTGTGCCAAGACCCATAACTATTCTAAGCATGCCTGCATCTTCGTCCATGTCCTGCCTCCATTTATACGCACTGTGGCTGTACCCTACACCAGCAGCACATGGAAAGAAATAATCTTTGTTGTATGACCCTGAAACTCTCTGCACTAAAATAGCCATCTGCTCGTCTTTCTTCTCTAAGCCCCTAATGAGCCTGTATTCCAAAGCCGAATAGTCCATTGTGCTGGCATATACCCTACGTACTGCCTGCTCTAAAGCCTCCATTCTTTCCTGTGGTGTGCCTTGGTTTACACAAAATACCGACTCGTATTTTCCTGCAAAGGCATTTCCAAATCCATCCTCCAAAAAGCTTGAAGAACGCACAATAAAAGGACTTTGACCAAAATAATCTATCATGTTTTGAAACTGTTCACGGATATTTGCAGGAAATACACCTGAAAGAAGACGCTCTTTAAGCTCAGGTGCAGCAGAAAAATACCCCTCATTTGTCCTTTGCTTAATTCTTAAACGCCAGCAGTCGTTTGAAACAATATAAGTATAAAAAACGTCAGAGCCTATGTAAAAAGAATCATGAGGCTCACTGTATTGAGAAAATTCAGGTATTTCAGTTTCGGCAATTTTTCTTGCTAAAAGCATACCACATGCCTTGCCGCCTATTGAGCCGCTGCCTATCATTCTGTCCCTAAGCATAAAATAATCCATAGGCGAAAAATATTTCCTTACAAGACTTTTCAAATGCTCATCTCTTGTAACAGTGCTTTTAATAATAAGCTTTTCTGTTTCTTCGCTGAAAATACCTTGACTGTATGCCATTTTGGCAATAACAAAAAACCTATCATAACTGTCATAATTTTGGTCTTCAGTAGTTCTTGAAATTTTTTGTAATGTCTGATAAAAACGGCTCATGCCTACTCCGTCATCAACAGTTACAAAATCACCTGTTTTGCTTTTACAACAATGAGGTAAAAACATACGTGAAGAATACCTGTTCCAAACCTTTAAAGGATGAATATATGTGTAATCTCCGTCAGAAAAAACATCAATTAAAAGCTGTGTTGTATCACGTATTCTTGCAATGGCATCAAATGAATGACGCCCCCTTAATATTGGAAAATATGCCACTGTATCAAGCTCAAAAAGATATGGACATGTTACACGGAAAAAATTGCCCATCATTAAGTCCGTGTACCATACTGACTGAAGCTCTGATAAACAGTCAAATACATAAAATGCATCTTTTCCTTCTTCTGTAATTTTTTCGTGTATAGCCACAGTAAATGCCTCAAAGCCCTGGTCAGGATTAAACTCACACACTTTAATGCCGCTTAAGTCTTTTAATACTGGTTCATGCTGAGCAAATCTGATATATATAATGTTTCGCCCATCCTTTACTGCCTGCCTTGCAAAGGGCTCTGCAAACATGCGAAACTCATCTACCTCCGTAACCTGCCAAACAACATTGTCACCTAAACGAATATTGTCAAGAATTTCATCCATTTTGGCATATCCGCTTTCTATCTTGTCAAAAGCTGCCATATGTTTCACCTCTTTTTATATTAACTGAAAATAAAAAAAGCAAAACATAAGGCATGTAAAACACCTTTGTTTTGCTTATAAAATAACTATAACATATTTAAAAAATCTATTCAATTATTTTTCAGCTAATAAAAAACTACAAAGCTCATTATATTTGCCTATTTAAATAAAAACCATATATGTTAAGCCATTATAAGTTTTTAGGCTTTTATAATAATTAACTTTAAATATATGTCAATTAAAATACCAGAAATCATCTCAAACTAAATAACATATATAAGAAAATTTATGACAGTGTAAAAAATGCTCTTTAATTGATAACACCTGTTAAAACTATTATTTTAACAACAAAACTGTTTTTTATTTAGTTCTATATCGTAAGCCCTTCTGTAGATTCTCCAAACATCAAATCTAATATATGATACGGATGTACATCAGTTACACTAAAACTACGCACACAACCTGTACAATATAAAACTACATCTTCAAGTGGTAATGATTCTGCACGACTAACTGCCATTTGTTTTCTGTCTTCATTATTATCAGCACATCCTCCACAACATGGCGTTTCATTTCGTGTGTATTTAGGTTCAATTAACTCAATATTCATCTTTTTACACAATTCTCTTACGGAATTTTGCATTTCTGACGAGTTTCGACCTCTATTATGACAAGCATCGTGTATGATCATTTTTCTACCATTATAATCTGGTAATGGAAAATTTGTATTAAGAATCACCTGCCAAAGAGAAATTACATTTACATTAGGTATAGTTCCAAAGATACTATTGCATCCAGGACAACAACTGATTATAACTGTCTCTTCCTCTATATCTTTATTTAATTTACAGCAATTATCGTACACTCCATCAATAACACCTGCTTTGTAAAGAAATTCGGTAACATTAGAAATCAATTCAGGTTTATATGCTTTTAATGTACATCCTGAAGCAAATAGTTTTCTCATAACTATACCACCTCTAATTTATGTCTGTAGCCGTGCTATTTAAAAGCAGAGGCAAGTATTACTTGCCTCTGTGCTTTTCTTTTTTCTTTCTCTGCTTTAGTTCGAACTGTCTTTGTTTTTCAGCTTCACGCTTTTCTCGGCTTATAGCTTTACGTTCTGCCTTTAACATCTCATGTTGTAATTTTAAAACTTGTTGTGATTTTGTGCCTACGCCAATGTTCTGTACTTGCTTTTGTATTTTTCTCTGCATTCGTTTTGGGTTGCATTTATGTTCTTTTGTGTCAGCTGACACTGTAAAACTAAATTTTATAAGGTGAAAATTTTTCAAAATAAAATCATGCACCTCATAATCTTTTGGTTCTGCTCCAAAAGTAACTTTGCAGACAGATAACTGTCCATCTGACACATGTTCAAAAATACCTACCCAAAATGGCTCTTCAAAAAATACTGTAAGCCTTACTGATACCTTGTGCATAGTAATTCCTCCTTAAAAATATACTGCACAAAGAACGGACGACCCTAAGGAGGGAGGGTTACTTACACCAAAAAAGGTGCGGTCGGGCTACCTACCGACTCTGTAAGATATGTGTCTTACGTTGCGTTTTTATCTTTGCATTTATATTATAACACATAAATCATTTTTTGTTTCTATCAATAATCTCATGCCATTTCTTATTTTCTTTCAAAAATGAAAATTCATATTCATTTTCAAAAAATTTAATTAAGCTGCTTTTTATCATTTCCGAAAAGTCTTCATCTACATCTTTAAATTCAATATGTTCATAAAGAGGTGATTTACAAAAGTTTCTTAATTCACCTGCATACTCAATAAGCTTTTCCATTATGTTTATGGTTGCTTCCTCATCCTTTTCAGCTACAGCTAAATCTAATCTGCTTGCAATTTCATTATATCTGCCCATATCAAAAAACTTGGCACTTTGGCACTGTTTTTCTACATAAAATCTAGCCTTTTCAAAATCATTATTTTCAATAGACATTATATACATGCTGTTAAACACAAGGCTTAATATCTGATATGAAGAAAGTATTATCTCCTCATATTCTTTAAACGCCTCGTATTTTCTCCCTGTCTTGCTGTAAATAAAAGCCTGCTTTCTTTTCCTTTCTGGATTTTCAATAGAAAAATAATCCAAACAATTTTCAGCTTCTTTATACATTTGCTTCCTTATATAAAAATTAAATAGACTTTCAGCCGCTTTTATTTTTAGACTTAAATCATCACCATTTATAACATCCTCAAACTGCTTCTTTATAAATTTTTCATATATTTCATTATCATTATTATTTAAAACATATCTGCAATCCATTATCAAAGCCAAATTCCATTTAAGCCTAAGACAGTTTGGATATTCTTCAATATAAGATTTTAAATCTTCAAAAGCCTCCTCAAATGTTTTGTTTTTAAATCTTGAGTCAATTTCACATACTATTTTTTTAATTTCATCATCAGTAAGTTCTTCTTTAAAAGACAAAAGTGTTTCAAGAGTAATTCCAAGAAGTCTTGCTATAGGTGCAAGAAGCATTATATCTGGCATAGAAACTCCCTTTTCCCATTTATTTACTGCTGGAGGAGTAACTCCAAGTTTTTCTGCCATTTCTTCCTGAGTCATATTCAATTCTTTTCTGTACTTTCTAATTACTTCTCCCAAACTCATATTAAAAGCCTCCTTATTTTAAATTTAGCATAGGCCTTTGCTTAATTTAATAGTATCAGAAGCATAAAGCATTAACAATTGAATATATTTTAATTAATATTCAAAAAAATTAACTGTTTTTCAATAAAAAATAACCCCCTGAAACATGTTTTCAGAGGATTATAATTTTTTTATTCGAACTCAATAGTTGCAGGTGGTTTTCCTGTGCAGTCATACATTACACGGTTAACACCCTTAACTTCGTTTACAATTCTGTTTGTAACCTTAGCCAAAACTTCCCAAGGAAGCTGAGCGGCATCTGCTGTCATAAAGTCAGATGTGTTTACGGCACGAAGGGCAATAGCATAATCGTATGTTCTAAAATCGCCCATAACACCAACAGAACGCATATTTGTAAGTGCTGCAAAATACTGTCCAAGACCTTTGTCTATGCCAGCCTTTGCAATTTCTTCACGGTAAATATAGTCTGCTTCCTGAACAATCTTAACTTTTTCTTCTGTAACTTCGCCTATAATTCTAATACCAAGACCAGGACCTGGGAATGGCTGACGGAATACAAGGTATTCAGGAATACCAAGCTCAAGACCAACCTTTCTAACCTCGTCTTTAAAAAGCATTCTTA